>NZ_JBVIBK010000011.1:108951-263972 GCF_055573455.1 Streptomyces sp. NPDC030183 | reverse complement strand
ACCGAGCTGGCCGGGGACGCCGCGAGCTACATGCGGCCCAACTTCTTCGTCAACACCCCCGACATCCTGCACGCCTTCCTCCAGCACGGCGGCCGCCCCGCCTTCGAACTCCGCGCCGTCCTCGCCGCGACCCTCTCCCCCACCTGGGGCGTCTACTCCGGCTACGAACTGTGCGAGAACACCCCCCTCAAACCCGGCAGCGAGGAGTACCTCGACTCCGAGAAGTACCAACTCCGCCCCCGCGACTGGGAAGCAGCCGAACGCGAAGGACGCACGATCGCGCCCCTCATCACCGCGCTGAACGACATCCGCCGGCGTCATCGGGCACTGCACGGCCTCAGGAACCTGCGCTTCCACCACACCGACAACGACGCGGTGATGGCGTACAGCAAGCGCACGGGCGCGGACACGGTCCTGGTGGTCGTGAACCTCGACCCCCACCGCACGCAAGCCGCCTGGGTCTCGCTCGACATGGCGGAACTCGGCCTGGGTCCGGACGAGAACGCGCCGATGCGCGACGAGCTGACGGGTGAGACCTACCGATGGGGAAGGACGAACTACGTGTGTCTGGAGCCGGGCCGGGCGCCCGCACACATCCTCCACGTCGGGGTCCCCGCCGACGGCACGTCCTCGGCTCGCAAGGGAGGGCCCGGTACCCGATGACGATGAACAAGCCCATCCCGGACACCTTCGAGGACACGCCGCAGAGGGACCGGGACCCGGAGTGGTTCAAACGCGCCGTCTTCTACGAGGTCCTCGTCCGTTCCTTCCAGGACAGCAACGGCGACGGCATCGGCGACCTCAAGGGCCTGACCGCGAAACTCGACTACCTGCAGTGGCTGGGCATCGACTGCATCTGGCTCCCGCCCTTCTTCAAGTCGCCCCTGCGCGACGGCGGCTACGACGTCTCGGACTACACCGCCGTCCTGCCCGAGTTCGGCGACCTCGCCGACTTCGTGGAATTCGTCGACGCCGCCCACCAGCGCGGCATGCGCGTCATCATCGACTTCGTCATGAACCACACCAGCGACCAGCACCCGTGGTTCCAGGAGTCCCGCAAGGACCCCGACGGCCCCTACGGCGACTACTACGTCTGGGCCGACGACGACAAGCAGTACCAGGACGCCCGCATCATCTTCGTCGACACCGAAGTCTCCAACTGGACCTTCGACCCCGTCCGCAAGCAGTACTTCTGGCACCGCTTCTTCGCCCACCAACCGGACCTCAACTACGAGAACCCGGCCGTGCAGGAGGAGATGCTGGCCTCCCTGCGGTTCTGGCTGGACCTCGGGATCGACGGTTTCCGGCTCGACGCGGTGCCCTACCTCTACCAGGAGGAAGGCACCAACTGCGAGAACCTTCCCGCCACCCACGCCTTCCTCAAGCGGGTCCGCAGGGAGATCGACGCGCTGTACCCGGACACGGTCATCCTCGCGGAGGCGAACCAGTGGCCGGAGGACGTGGTCGACTACTTCGGCGACTACACCAGCGGCGGCGACGAATGCCACATGGCGTTCCACTTCCCCGTCATGCCACGGATCTTCATGGCGGTCCGCAGGGAATCGCGCTACCCGGTCTCGGAGATCCTCGCCAAGACCCCCGCGATCCCGTCCAACTGCCAGTGGGGCATCTTCCTGCGCAACCACGACGAGCTGACCCTCGAAATGGTCACCGACGAAGAGCGCGACTACATGTACGCGGAATACGCGAAGGACCCGCGTATGCGCGCCAACATCGGCATCCGCCGCCGCCTCGCCCCGCTGCTGGACAACGACCGCAACCAGATCGAACTGTTCACCGCCCTGCTGCTGTCCCTGCCGGGCTCGCCGATCCTCTACTACGGCGACGAGATCGGCATGGGCGACAACATCTGGCTCGGCGACCGCGACGGTGTCCGCACCCCGATGCAGTGGACCCCGGACCGCAACGCGGGCTTCTCCACGTGCGACCCGGGGAAGCTCTATCTGCCGACGATCATGGATCCGGTCTACGGCTACCAGGTCGCCAACGTCGAGGCGTCGATGTCCTCGCCCTCGTCGCTGCTCCACTGGACCCGCCGCATGATCGAGATCCGCAAGCAGAACCCGGCCTTCGGGCTGGGGTCGTACACGGAGCTCCACTCGTCCAATCCGGCGGTCCTCGCCTATCTGCGTGAGTACAAGGACGATCTCGTGCTGTGCGTGAACAACTTCTCGCGGTTCGCGCAGCCCACCGAACTCGACCTGAGCGCCTACGAAGGACGCCACCCCGTCGAACTCATCGGCCAGGTCCGTTTCCCCGCCATCGGTGAACTCCCTTATCTCCTCACCCTCGCGGGCCACGGCTTCTACTGGTTCCGGCTCTCCCGAGTCCTCTCCCGCGCTGCCCGAGGGCGTTGAGGCGCGGGCCGGTGAAAGGACGCGTCACCATGCCGAAGACCGCATTGCTCCGGCCGAGCAGCGACAGGGGCGCCGCCGACCTGATGACCTCGCTCGCGGGGCTGCTGCGTGAGTGGCTGCCCCGGCAGCGCTGGTTCGCCGGCAAGGACCGGCCGGTCACGGACCTCGCACTGCTGTCGATGACGGAGCTGTATCCGGGCTGTCTGCATCTCCTGGTGCACACGGGGCACGCCAGTCACAGCAGTCATGGTGGCGTGCCGGCGCCCGGCGGCACTCCCCCGGCGGGCGACTGCTATCAGCTGCTGCTCGGGGTGCGGGACCATCCGGCGCCGCGGCTGGGCCGGGCCCTCATCGGACAGGCGCAGGAGGGCCCCCTCGCGGGGCTCACGGTCTATGACGCGCTGTACGACCCCCGGTCGGCGCAGTTGCTGCTGGAGCGGCTGCGGAACCCCGGCGCGGCCGGCCCGCTGCGCTTCGAGGCCGACCCGTCGGCGCACGTACCGGCCGGGCTGGCGCCGCGGCTGCTGGACGCGGAGCAGTCCAACTCCTCGCTGGTGTACGGCGACGCGTTCATCCTGAAGGTGTTCCGGCGCATCCAGCCGGGGGTCAACCCCGATCTGGAGGTACCCGGCGCGCTGGCGGGGCAGGGCTGCGGCCGGGTGCCGGCTCCGGTGGCGTGGTTCCGGACGACGAACCCGTTCGCGGCGACCCTCGGTGTGCTCCAGCCGTTCCTGCCCGACGCGTCCGACGGCTGGACGCTGGCGCTCGGCGCGCTCGCCTCCGGGCACGACTTCACGGCGCAGGCGCGTGAGCTGGGACGGGCCACGGCGGACGTGCACCTCGCGCTGGCCTCGGCCTTCCCCGCCGGGGAGCACGACGAGAACGCGCGGACGGCGGCGGCGATGACCGAGCGGCTCGACGCGGCGGCGCGCTGTGTCCCGGCGCTGCGGCCGTACGTACCGGGGTTGCGGACCGCGTTCCGGGCGCTGCTCACCTGCGACGCGGGGCCGCCCGCGCAGCGCATCCACGGTGATCTGCACCTGGGGCAGGTGCTGCGGGCCGGCCGGGAGTGGTTCGTCATCGACTTCGAGGGCGAGCCGTCCCGTCCGCTCGCCGAGCGGTGCGGCACCCAGTCCCCGGTGCGGGACATCGCCGGGATGCTGCGCTCCTTCGACTACGCCGCCCGGCAGCGGCGGCCCTGGCGGCCTGAGTGGGCGCGCCGCTGCCGCGAGGCGTACTGCGCGGGCTACGCCGCCCGCGCCGGCTGGGACCCGCGCAAGAAGCACGGTCTGCTGCGCGCCTATGAGACCGACCGGGCCGTGTACGAGGTTCTGTACGAGGCACGGCACCGACCCGACTGGCTCCCCGTACCGATGGCGGCGATCGAGCGTCTCGCCGTAAGAGGAGGCTGAAGCAGTGGCCCTGCGCGACAACACTCCCCCCGAGTCGGCCGGTCCGCCGTCGCACCCGCCGGGCACCTTCGCGGGTGCTCCTCCCCTGTCCCCCGAGGACCGCGGCCGGCTGCTGGCCGGCGCGCATCACGACCCGCACTCCCTGCTGGGCGCGCATCCGGTGCCCGGCGGGGTCGTGATCCGGGCGCTGCGGCCGTACGCCCACGCGGTGCGGGTCGTCATCGACGGGGTGCGCACCTATCTCTCCTCGGAGGGCGACGGCCTGTTCGCGGGGGTGGTGCCGCTCGGCACGATCCCCGACTACACGCTGCTGGTGTCGTACGAGGACGCGGACCTGGAGGTCCACGACCCGTACCGTTTCCTTCCGGCGCTCGGCGATCTGGATCTGCATCTGATCCGGGAGGGCCGGCACGAGCAGTTGTGGAAGGCGCTGGGCGCGGAGCCCATGGTCCACCAGGGCGTGGCAGGCACCCGTTTCACGGTGTGGGCGCCGAACGCGCGAGGGGTGCGGGTCGCCGGGGACTTCGGCTGCTGGGACGGTACGGCGTTCCCCATGCGCTCACTGGGGTCGTCCGGGGTGTGGGAGCTGTTCCTGCCGGGCGTCGGTGAGGGCGCCCGGTACAAGTTCGAGATCACCTCCCGGCACGGGCACCGCTTCCTCAAGGCGGACCCGATGGCGCGCCAGGCGGAGGTGCCGCCCGCGACGGCGTCGGTGGTGACGGTCTCGCACCACGAGTGGGGCGACGCGGAATGGATGGCGCGGCGCGGGGACACCCCGGTGCACGAGGCGCCGTTCTCCGTGTACGAGGTCCATCTGCCGTCGTGGAAGCCGGGGTTGACGTATCGTCAGCTGGCCGAGGAGCTTCCGGCGTACGTGAAGGACCTCGGTTTCACGCATGTGGAGTTCATGCCGGTCGCCCAGCATCCGTTCAGCGGGTCCTGGGGCTACCAGGTCACCGGGTTCTACGCGCCCACGGCCCGCCTCGGCGGACCGGACGACCTCAAGTACCTGATCGACTCCCTGCACCGGGCGGGGATCGGCGTGATCATGGACTGGGTTCCGGCGCACTTCCCCAAGGACGACTGGGCGCTGGCCCGCTTCGACGGGGAGCCGTTGTACGAGTCCGGGGACTGGCGGCGGGCGGAGCATCCGGACTGGGGGACGTACGAGTTCGACCTCGGGCGCACGGAGGTCCGCAACTTCCTCGTCGCGAACGCGGTGTACTGGTGCGAGGAGTTCCACGTCGACGGGCTGCGGGTCGACGCCGTCGCGTCGATGCTCTACCTCGACTACTCGCGGGACTCCGGCCAGTGGTCGCCCAATGTGTTCGGCGGGCGTGAGGACCTGGACGCGGTGGCGTTCCTCCAGGAGATGAACGCGACCGTGTACCGGCGGGCGCCGGGCGTGGTGACCATCGCGGAGGAGTCCACGGCGTGGGACGGCGTGACCCGGCCCACCGACAGCGGGGGTCTGGGCTTCGGGCTGAAGTGGAACATGGGCTGGATGCACGACTCCCTCGGCTACATGGCGAAGGAGCCGGTGCACCGCAAGTACCACCACAACGAGATGACGTTCTCGATGGTGTACGCGTACAGCGAGAACTACGTCCTGCCGATCTCCCACGACGAGGTCGTGCACGGCAAGCAGGCGCTGGTGTCGAAGATGCCGGGCGACTGGTGGCAGCAGCGCGCCAACCACCGCGCGTACCTGGGCTTCATGTGGGCCCACCCCGGCAAGCAACTGCTGTTCATGGGGCAGGAGTTCGCGCAGGGCGGCGAATGGTACGAGCCGAACGGCCCGGACTGGTGGCTCCTCGACCCGGCGTACGGCGCCGAGGCCGACCACCGGGGCGTGCGGGACCTGGTCCGCGATCTGAACACGGTCTACCGGGGCACCCCGGCGCTCTGGCAGCGCGACAGCGATCCGGCGGGCTTCCAGTGGGTGAAGGGCGACGCCGCCGAGGACAACGTCTTCGCGTTCCTGCGGCTCGCGGCGGACGGCACCCCGCTGCTGTCCGTCTCCAACCTCAGCCCCGTCGTCCGCCACGACTACTGTCTGGGGGCGCCCGGCGACATCCCCGTCTGGCAGGAGGTCCTCAACACCGACGCCGCGGTCTACGGAGGCGGTGACGTCGTCAACGCCGACCCGGTGAAGGCCGAGCCCGCCCCCTACGACGGCCGTCCGGCCACCCTCCGGCTGACCCTGCCGCCGCTGGCGACGGTCTGGCTCAAGCCCGTGTGAATTCGGGCGTGAACTGCGCGGACGGGCATCCCCGCACCCTCTGTTACCGTGCACATATGGCAGCGAACACGGCCGATGCCCGGCTCGAGGAACGGTGGCGGGACATCCTCGCGGTGCACGCCCGCACGATGTGCGAGATCGACCGCGCGCTGCATCCGCACGGCCTCGGGGCCAGCGATTTCGAGGTGCTCGACATCCTCGCGTCCGAGCTCGGCACCGCGGACGCGGACGATCACTGCCGGGTGCAGAACATCGCGGGGAAGGTCCACCTCAGCCAGAGCGCCCTGTCCCGGCTGATCGCGCGGCTGGAGAAGGACGGCCTGGTCACCCGCTCGGTCTGCACCGAGGACCGGCGCGGGGTGCGGGTCGCCCTCACCGACAAGGGACGCTCGCTGCACTCCGAGGTGCTGCCCCTGCAGCGGGACGTCCTGGCGAGGACGCTGCGGAGCGACTGACGCCGGCCGCGCGGCGGCGCCCGCTCCCCCGGGAAGGGGGCGCCCGCTCCCCCGGAAGGGGGTGAGGCCCGTACGCCCCTCATGCCCCCTCCCTGGCGGGTCGGGGGTCAGAACTCGTGCCCCCCGAGCAGGGTGCCCACGTCGTGGGCGTCGAGGGTCAGGCCGTACGGTGAGCCGGCGTCGATGGTCAGGAACAGGTCGCTGTCGGGCCACTGGGAGGCGAGGGCCCCGAGCGGCACGAGACGGTAGCGGGAGACGAACGGCAGCAGCTCGGCCATCGCCGGTTCCGAGGTGAACACCGGCACGACCTGTTCGCCTCCTGGCTGCTCCAGGACGGGCAGCGCCACGGCCGTGGGGTCGTTCAGCGTCGCGTCGTCGGCGTCGTCCGGCACGGGGACCAGGACGTCGCTTCCGGCCAGAGTGTCCAGCGCGGCCGTGTCGCCGTTGTCGAGGGCGAGGGCGGTCAGCGCCTGCTGAGCCGGTGTGGCCTCCTGGCGCGCGGGGTGGTTGTTGGCGGGTATGTCCATTGGAAGATCCCTGAAGGTGGGGACGGGCCGCCCGGGACAAGATCCGTTCCGGGCACGACGTCCCTCGCGTACCCGATCCGCGGACGCCCATTCCTGTGCCCCCCGCCGGCCCGCGCGGCGGACGGGGCCGGGCCCGGGCGTCGTGGGTGAGCGCGGGGCGGGGATCCGCACGCCCCCGGCGAGGCCGACCTCGACCCGTGCGCGACCGTCCTCCCCGTCGGACTCGACGGGCAGCCGGACCTCTACCGGGGCGCGGGGCGCGGTTGAGCGAGGACCTCGTCGACGGTCACCACCCGCACGAGGGGCCGGTAGAGGCCGAGCAGGTGCAGGGCCTTGGCGTGGGAGTCGTCGTCGGCGCCCGCGCAGGCGTCCGCCACCACCAGCACCTCGACCCCGGCGTCGGCGGCGGCGAGGGCGGTGGACAGCACACAGCAGTCGGTGCTGACCCCGGCCAGGACCAGCCGCCCGTCCGCGCCGAGACGGGCGGCGAGGTCGGGGCCCCATTTGCCGAAGGTGGGGGCGTCCAGGAGCGGGCGGGTACCGCCGGGGAGGCCCTCCGCGAACTCGTCGACCAGGTGCCAGAGCGGGGCGCCGGCCGGGCGCAGGGCGAACGTCCACCGGTCGTAGTAGGCGCGCCAGGCTCCCTCGGGGCGCTCGGGCGCGATGAAGCGGGTGAACACCACGCGGTCGCCGAACGCCGGGAGCAGCCGCCGCACCCCGGCCGCGGCCTCGTCGAAGCGGGGCGTGGCCCAAGGGCTGTCCGGCTCGGCGAACACGCGCTGCATGTCGATGACGGCGAGCAGACCGGGCGGGGCGTCCGGGGCACCGTGGGACGGGTCCGCGGTCATGCGCGCCCCTCCTGCGCCCGCACTCGGCGTCCGGACAGCAGCAGCGTGCCGAGGAAGCCGGTCGCCAGGGCGACGAGGACGCCCAGGTTGGCGAAGGCCCAGTCGCCGGTCCTGCCGCCGAGGCCGAGGGGGCCGAGCAGGTAGCCCTGCCAGTCCAGCCAGCCCGCCGCCGTGTTGGTGACCAGGCCCCAGCCGAGGGCCGTGGCGGCGAGGGTGAGCAGGAGGGGGCCCGGCGGGATGTCGCCGTAGCGGCCGTCCGGGCGGAACAGGTCCTCCTCGGCGTAGTCGCGGCGCCGCAGCAGCAGGTCGGCCAGCATCACCCCGCACCAGGCGGCGATGGGCACGCCGAGCGTGGTGAGGAAGCCGATGAACGGGCCGAGGAAGTCGTCGGCGAAGAAGACGATGTAGACGGCGCCCGCGATCATCAGGACGCCGTCGACGAGCGCGGCCAGCGGGCGCGGCACGCGCAGGCCCGCCGCGAGCAGGGCGAGGCCGGAGGAGTAGATGTCGAGGACCGCGCCGCCGACCAGGCCGAGCACGGCGACGGCGGCGAACGGGATGAGGAACCAGGTGGGCAGGAGCGTGGTGAGCGCGCCGATGGGGTCGAGGGCGATCGCCTCGCCGAGTTCGGCGGAGGAGCCGGCGAGGAGCAGGCCGAAGACCAGCAGGAGGAGCGGGGCGAGGGAGGCGCCGAAGGTGGTCCAGCCGACGACACCCCGGCCGGAGGCGGTGCGCGGCAGGTAACGGGAGTAGTCGGCCGCCGCGTTGACCCAGCCGAGGCCGAAGCCGGTCATCATGAAGACGAGGGCGCCGATGAACTCCTGGGCGGAGCCGCCGGGTACGGCGCTGACGGTGGACCAGTGGATGTGGTCGGCCACCAGGGCCACGTAGACGACGGTCAGCGCTCCGGTGACGACCGTGATCACGGTCTGGAGGCGCATGATGAGGTCGAAGCCCATCACGCCGACGACCACGACGAGCGCGGCGACCAGGATAAGAGCCACCATTTTGGTCTCGTCGCCCCCGCCGGTGCCGAACCTGCGGAAGACGGTCGCGGTGGCCATGGTGGCGAGGGCGCACAGGACGGTCTCCCAGCCGACGGTGAGCAGCCAGGACACGGCCGCGGGAAGCCGGTTGCCGCGCACCCCGTAGGCGGCCCGGCTGAGCACCATCGTGGGGGCCGAGCCGCGCTTGCCCGCGACCGCGACGAACCCGCACAGCAGGAACGAGAAGACGATGCCGAGGATCCCGGCGGCCAGGGCCTGTCCGAAGGAGATGCCGAAGCCGAGAGCGAAGGCGCCGTAACTCATGCCGAGGACGGAGACGTTGGCGCCGAACCACGGCCAGAAGAGGGTGCGGGGGGTGCCCTTGCGGTCGGCGTCGCCGATCACGTCGAGGCCGTGGGTCTCCACCTGGAGCGGGCGGACCGAGGGGGTGCCGTCGGAGGGCGGGGCGTCCGTCATCGTCGACCTGCCTGTCTGATCGCGCTGCTCACGTCCAGGGGACCGTAGGTGGGGCGGTCGGACGCGTCAAGGAGGCACCCGCACGGGACGGCGCCTCCCCCGGGTGCCGGCCCGTGGCGCGGGCGGGTCAGCGCGCGGCGCCGTCCGGCAGCACCGCTTCGGCGAAGGCCCGGGCCGCGCGGGCGGGGCCGTCGACGCCCAGGGCCTGCACGGACGCGTAGGCGCCCTCCAGGATCAGGGTGAGCTGGTCGGCGAGCAGGGCCGGGTCGGGGACGGGTGCGGTGCGGGCCAACTCCTCGGTGAGGTCGCCCATGCGGGCCCGTACCCACGCCTTCAGCTCGACCGCCCGGCGGTGGCCGGCGGAAGCCGGGTCGGGCAGTTCGGACAGCGCCATCAGGAAGGGGCAGCCCCGGCAGCGGTCGGGCGCGGTCTGGGCGCGGAGTGCGTCGAACAGGGCCAGGACGCGCTCCCTCGCTCCGCGGCCGTCGGCCCTGGTGGCGGCCGTGAACCACTCCCGGTAGCCGTCGGCCGCGCGCTCGACGTACGCGGCGATCAGATCGTCCTTGGAGGCGAACAGCCGGTAGAGCGTGGTCGGTGCGACCCCCGCCTCGGCGGCGATCCTGTCCACGCCGACGGCACGGATGCCGTTCCAGTAGAAGAGTTCGTGCGCCACGTCCAGCAGGTGTTCGCGGGTCTGCGCCGCGGTGCGTCTCGGGGCCGTCCTTGCTTTCGCCACGGGGGCAGTCTACGGTGCCAGCACTTGATAGGGAACGATCCCTAACATCTACTGTCGCGCCGTGAACTCGGCTGAGAGGGTGGGGACATGACGAGGTCCAAGGGTCTCGCGGGCAGGACCGCGGTGGTGACGGGCGCCTCGCGCGGCATCGGCCGCTCGATCGCGGAGCGCCTGGCCGCCGAGGGGGCGCTGGTCGCCGTGCACTACGGCAGCGACGAGGCGGCGGCGCGCGCGACCGTGGCGACGATCGAGGAGGCGGGCGGCCAGGCGTTCGCCGTCCGCGCGCTGCTGGGCGCGGACGGGGACGTGGAGTCCCTCTTCGCGGGATTACGGGCGGGGTGGGGCGACCGGCCGCTGGACATCCTGGTGAACAACGCGGCCTTCATCGACTACGACGCCACCATCGACAAGGCCACCCCGGAGGCGTACGAGCGGCTCTTCGCGGTCAATGTGCGGGCCCCCCTGTTCATCACCCAGCGGGCGCTGCCGCTCATGCGCGACGGGGGCCGGATCGTCAACGTCTCCTCCGGCGTCACCTGGTTCGCCACGCCCGAGATCGTGTACGCCATGTCCAAGGGCGCGCTCAACGTCTTCACCCGGTCGCTCGCCAACTCGCAGGGCTCCAGGGGCATCACGGTCAACACGGTCTCGCCGGGCATCACCGACACGGACATGAACATGAACTGGCTGCGCGACAGCGCGGACGCGCAGCGGTCCGTCGCCGCGATGACGGCGCTCGGCCGCCACGGCCGGCCGGCCGATGTCGCCGACGCGGTGGTGTTCTTCGCCTCGGACGACGCGCGCTGGATCACCGGGCAGACCCTGGAGGTCAACGGCGGGCTGCTGCTGGGGCCGCCGGGCGAACGCTGAGGGCCCGCTCCCGGCCGCCGGGGCCCTGTCACCCTCACGACGACTGACGAAAGACCCCTTTTGCGCATGTTTGCCGCAGCTGTCAGCATCGAAAGAGGGGACAGCCCACACAAGAGACCGGAGACACCGTGGCAGCGGATCAGGGCGACGGCTCCGGAGGGCGATTCGTCGAGGCCCTCGTGCGACTGCGCGCCGGCGCTCCGGCGGGCGCACTGGCCGAGTGGGCCGGGGAGCACGGGCTCGATGTGACGCCCATGGCCGCGGGCGCCCTTCTCACGGGCCCCGCCGACCGGTTCACCGAGGCCTTCGGCGAACCTCCGGGCGAACGCGCGGAGCCCCGGCCCCTCCCGGTGCCGAAGGCGCTCGGGGACACGGCGCGGTCCGTCACCGTGCTGCCGCTGCCCGCCCTCGGCACCGACGCGGACACCCCCTTCCCGGACTGAGCGACGACCGTCCCGGTCGCCCTCCCCCACGGCGACCCCTGGAGGACACGATGACGCTCCCCATGACACCCCAGTACGGGCAGCCCGCGCCGGAGCACGTGTACGGCTATGTGTCGGCCCGGTCGAGGGGCGGGGTGCCGATGACCCGGGCATCGCGGTGGGACGCGGCCGAACCCTTCCGGACGGACCCGGAGAGCCAGGAACGCGCCGAGGCGTACCTCCTCGCGGCCGGGCTGACCATCACCGCCGAGAGTCGCCTGGGCTTCGCCGTGAGCGGGCCGCCCGCCGCGTACGAGGAACTGACGGGCGGCCGGGTCGAGACGTACGAGGACCTGCACCAGGTCGAGATGGACCACATCCGGTACGTGACGCAGCTGGACATCGTGGGCGAGCGGCAGCCCGCGGCGCACGGGGTGGGCGATGTGCCGGGCACCGACGCGATCGAGGCGGTGGCGCTGGAGTCGCCTCGGACGCCGGCGCGTCTGGTGCCGTCGGCGCAGCCGCCCAACGTCGACCGGTTCCACCTCCGGCTGCCGGGCGACGTCGCCATGCTGCTGGGCGCCACCCGGGCCCACGCCCGGGGCCAGGTGGGGCTGGGGGTGCAGGTCGCGATGGTGGACACCGGGCAGTTCCCGCACACCTATTTCGCGGCGCACGGCTACCGGATCGCCCCGACGGTCGCGGTCCTGCCGGGCACCAACCCCGCGCAGGATCCCGTCGGGCACGGCACCGGGGAGTCGGCGAACGTCTTCGCCGTGGCGCCCGGGGCGGAGCTGCGGCCCTACCGGGCGAGCGACAACTCGGGGAATCTGACGGGCGCGTTCACGGCGTTCATCCGCGCGAAGGCCGACTGTGTGGCCGCGCGGGCCGCGGGCACTCCGCAGGTGCTCACCAACTCCTGGGGCGGGTCGCGGACGTTCCCTCCCGTGGGTCCGCCCACGGAGACCGACAATGTGTTCGCCCTGGAGATCCGCGACGGGATCGAGCAGGACGTCACGGTCGTGTTCTCCGCGATGAACGGGCAGTTCGCGATGGAGCCGCAGGTGCCGGGCGTGCTCTCGGTCGGCGGGGTGTTCGTGGGGCCGGAACTGGAGCTGCGGGCCTCCGACTACGCGAGCGGGTACGCCAGCCCCTGGTTCGAGGGTGTCGTGGTGCCCGTGGTGTCCGGCCTGGTCGGGATGAGGCCGCGGGCGCAGTACCTGATGCTGCCGGTGCCGCCCGGCTGCGCGCTCGATGTGTCGGAGAGCCGCGTCCAGGGCGACGGGCGGCGGCCCGAGCGGGGCGACGACACAGGGCCGAACGACGGGTGGGCGCTGTTCTCCGGTACGTCGGCGGCGGCGCCGCAGGTCGCGGGAGCGGCGGCGGTACTGCTCGGGGCGCGCCCGGAGCTGACGCCGGCCCAGGTCGTCGAGGCGCTCGCCGAGACGGCGGTCGACGTCACCATCGGCTCGAACCATCCCCGCTTCAACCGTCCGGCGCAGATCGGGCCCGACGAGGCCACCGGCGCGGGCCTGGTGAATGTCGACGCGGCCCTGTCCTTCGCGCTCGACCGGTTTCCCTGACGGCCCGCAACGCGAAGCGCGGAGGAGCCATGTCGCTGTGGGAACGCACCCCTGAGCGCCGTCGGGCGACCGCCTGGCCGCAGGCGGGGACGGCGGCCGGGGCGGCGGCGGTCACGGCGGCCGGCGAGGGCGGCGGGCTGCGGCCGGGGACGCTGCACCGCGGGGTGAGCGGGGTCGACCGTGGGCCGGTGCCCATGTCCGCCGAGCAGTTCGACGGGTTGAAGGACCCGATGGCGAGGGTGTTCTTCCGGCGGGGCCGCTGGCCGATGACGCTGGAGGAGGTGCTCGACGGGCTCACCGAGGCGGGGGAACTCCCGGCGCAGTCCGTGTACCTGATCGGTGAGGCCGGGCAGATGCCGCCGCACGAGGCGCCGGGGCTGCGCCGCGACTTCCGTTTCGCGATCACCCGCGCGGTCCCGGGCAGGGACGCCGACCTGCTGGTCAGCAGCGATCCCGGCTCGGTCTTCCTGCAGGTCGCCGCCTGGGACCCCGGGGCCGGGGTCTTCAACTACTACATGCGGATCTCGCCCGCCTGGGTGTGGACCGGTGACTCGTGGTCGGCGCTGGCTCCGGAGTCACGGGGCAAGGGCTGCTTCGACAGCCATGTCAACGGCAGCGTCGTGATGAAGGAGCTGAAGCAGCCCTGGAGCAACTGGCAGTCCATGTCGGCGACGATCCAGCTCGCCCCCGACGACCCGCTGCGCGCCAACCCCCTGTACCGCCAGGTCATCGGCGCCGAACGCCTGGAACTGACGGTCAAGGGCCTCGTCTCGCGGTGGACCGCCGCCCGTCTGTCGGCGGTCGTCGCCGACGGCCTGGTGACCCACCCCGACCGGCTGCTGCGGCAGTTGTTCACCAGCACCACGGTCAACCTGGCCAGTACGTCCACGCAGAGCGCGACCGTCGCCGCCTCGGGCCAGGACCTGACCCTGCCCCTGGGCTTCTGGCTGAACGCCGACGCCCTGCTGAACGACCTCGGTCTGCCGGTGGGCCTACGGAGCGCGCCGTCCGCGCCGGCCGCCCTCTACGCGGAGAGCCTCGCCGCGTTCGGCTTCCGGATGGAGGAGCGCGTCAGCGGGTTCACACGGCCTGGGGACACGTTCTTCGCCTTCGTGGTCCCCGAGGCCGCGTACGAGGACAACGACGTGGTGCGGCAGGCGGTGGAGCGGGGTCTCGTGCCGGCCAGGTTCGCGGCGTGCGCGCTGATGGTCGACTTCACCGAGCCGGTCTTCAGCCCGGTCCGCGCCCACCTGATGCGCTACGTGCCGACCACCCCGGTGCCGGTGGCGACGTGGTGCGAGGACATCGCCGCGGCCGTGGTCGCCGCCGCGCGCGCCCTGCCCGCCGACAGCCCGGAGGCGGAGTTCGCGCGCAACTGGGCCATCCCCGAGGGGGAGTGGCGCGAGGTGTTCGCCCGGCGGGTGGACGCGTATCTGGAGCAGGTCGCGGCGCGGATCCGTACGGCGTCGGGTTTCGACGACTGTGTGCGGCTCGCGGAGTCGCGTCGCCGCACGTTCAAGGAGATGCGGCTCAACGAGTTCGCGCTCACCCTGCCGACGACCGACATCCCCGCCGACGCCCCCCGGCCGCGCATGCACGAGGACGGCACCGTCGGTATCTCGACCAGCGGAGGTTCTCCATGACCAGCATCAGCGCGTACGGGCCTCCCGGCCGGCTCACCGACCTCGACGACGCGGGCAGCCAGGCGTGGCACGTCTTCATCAGCGACAGCGTCGACCAGGCGATCGCCGGCCCGGACCCCGCCGAGGTGCTCCACAACAGTCCCCGGCCGCAGTTCTACAACCTCACCAGGACGGACACCTCCGACGACGCGGTCCGGGCGGCCGTCACCTGGACGGCGTTCCCGAACCGGCTGAGGTCCGCGATCTCCGACCGGCAGCGCTGGCAGCGCGCCGACGCCAGCCGTGACGTGCAGGACGAGTACTGCGAGTGGAGCGTGTCCCGCGACGACTCGGGGAGGATCACCCGCGTCACGTTCACCTGTGAGGGCCCCGAGTACTGGGACGTGCTCGCGCGGACCGACCCCGCCAGGGTGCTCGACCTCTACCGCGCACACATCGACCCGGCCGTACGCAGGAGCGATCTCTTCGGCCCGGACGGCCGGTACGTGCGGCGCAACAAGTGGAACGACTCCACGACCCAGGGCGCGATGCACCTCATCCAGCCGTCCAACACCCTCGGCGCCGAGATCGAGTTGGCGGCCGCCGCGACCATCCGGCGGGTCGTCGGCGGCCGGGAACTCACCGGCGCGCAGGAACTCATCGCCTGCGCCAAGTACGGCGTGCCGGACCGCAACAGCGATCCGCACATCGGTGAGGTGGTCAACTCGGTGGCCCGGCAGAAGGCGGACATCACGCTCTCCGACCCCGTCGGCATCTACTTGGACGACCTGGCCACCGACGGCTGGAGCACCCCCGACGGCTCCGACCCGAAGAGCTTCTGGAGGTTCGAGCGCGGCGACACGGACGTCCCCGTGCGGGCCGTCTACGAGGTGCCCGGCGACCGGGGCTTCACCGTGGGCGACATCACCATCGGCGGTCGGCCCATCGAGTTCGGCGCCCAGATCACCGACTTCGTCACCGTGAGGCTCACGGCCACCGCCTGCCGTTTCGGGCTGAGCACGGCCCGGCCGCAGACCGCCTGCGTGGAGCTCGCAGCGGGCGACGACGTCGCACCGGATGCCTTCTCCCCCGGCGCGTTCTCGGCGCAGGGCTATCTCGGCACCCGCCCCGACCAGGCGTCGCGCAGCACACGGCTCGTGGCGTAGCGGGACCCACACCCACCCATCCCACCGCCAGACCCGGGAGGCGGATCATGACGACGGCGGAACTCTTCTCCCCCACCGAACCCGACTACCTGTCCCAGCTGACGAGAGCCGCCGCACGCTACGCGGACCGCACCGAGCGACGGGAGCGGAACCAGGAGGTGCTGCGCACCCGCGGTGTGCTGCACGCCGACGAACCGGAGCGGGTCGAGAAGCGGCTGGCGCGGCTCGGCGCGGACTGGTCGCTGGCGACCGCGATCGAGCGGGAGCCCTCGGACCCGGTCGCGGCGGCCGGGAGCACGCTGCGGCTGCCGCCGGAGAGCTTCGGCAGCGACGTGCTGGGGCTGGAGCGGCTGATCGGGCGCAACAACCTCACCCCGGTGGCGTTCCTGGAGGAGGGGGCGCTCGTCTCCCGCTCGGTCGGCAGGGTCACCATCAGCGGTCCCGGCGGCGGTCACGGCACCGGCTTCCTGGTGTCGCCGTCCCTGCTGCTCACCAACAACCATGTGCTGCGCAGCCAGGAGGAGGCCCGGCGAAGTGTGGTCGCGTTCTCGCTCCAGGCCGGGATCGACGGCCGGCCGCTGACACCGGCGGTGTTCCAGCTGGAGCCGCACCGGTTCTTCGTCACCGACCGGGAGCTGGACTTCAGCCTGGTCGCGGTGGCCGACCGCGGGGCGAAGGGCGAGGCCCTGTCCTCGTTCGGCCGGCTGACGCTCAGTGAGGCGCAGGGCACGATCGTCGTCGGGGAGTTCGTCAACATCATCCAGCACCCCCGGGGCGAGCCCAAGCAGTTGGCGCTGCGCGAGAACCAGATCGTGGACATCCTCGACCGGTTCACGCACTACGAGAGCGACACCCGTGAGGGGTCGTCGGGCTCGCCGGTCTTCAACGACCAGTGGGAGGTCGTCGCGCTGCACCACTCGGCCGTTCCGAAGACCGACACCGAGGGACGTCCGCTGAGCGTCGACGGGGTGCCGTGGACGCCGGACATGGGCGACGACCGGCTGGCGTGGAAGGCCAACGAGGGGGTGCGGATCAGCCGGATCCTGCGCGCCCTGCGCGAGATCACGCTGACCGGGGCGGCCGCCCGGCTCCGCGACGAGGTGTTCGCCCCGGGGACCGCCGCGGCCGGGCCCGCCCCGGCACCGGCCGAGAGCACCCCGCCGCCGGCCGAGGCCGCTCCGTCGGGGAACGGTGCGGCGGCACGGCCCGCACCCGACGGGGCGCGGGCGTTCGTCGCCGACGGCGCCGCCCATCTGACGATCCCGCTGCGGATCAGCGTCGGTCTCGACCCGTCGGCGTTCCCGGTGGCGAGCGTGACCGCCCCGCCGCCCGGTCCCGTTCCCCCGGCACCGCCCCCGGCGGGGCGGCCCGACACCGCTTCCGCCGCGGAGCGGGACGTCGACGCCGCCCTCGTCAACCACCGGCTCGCCCGTGAGCGGCCGTACTACGACCGGCCCGCCGACACCGCCGCGCGCGAGACCTACTACGCGGGCGTCGCCACCGACGACGGGGACGCGCTGCGGCGCGCGCTCACCGAACTGCTGACCCGGACCCACAGCCCGCGGCCCCGGTACAAGCCGATGCGGCTCGTCTACCCGTGGGTGGACCTGCACCGGGACGGCCGGCTGCACGGCATCTACTCCGGGAACGACTTCTCCGCCGAGGAGTTCATCCGCGCGGACGCGGCCGTCGAGGCGGCCCGCACGGCCCGTGTCCAGGAGCTGTTCCTGCACGAGGGGACGGCGGGGCCGGCCGAGTTCGAGGCGGAGTTCGACGCGCTGGAGGCGTCGATGCCGTTCAACTGCGAACACGTGGTGCCGCAGTCGTGGTTCCTGAAGAAGGAGCCGATGCGGGGCGACCTGCACCATCTGTTCGCCTGCGAGGTGGGCTGCAACAGCTTCCGCGGCAACTTCCCCTACTTCGACTTCCCCCACTTCGACGAGGCGGTCCGGGACGCCTGCGGACTGCGCGAGAACGTCGGGTTCGAGCCGGCTGAGGGCAAGGGCACGGTCGCCCGGGCCACCCTGTACTTCCTGCTGCGCTATCCGAAGCAGGTCGGCGACACCGCGCGCGAGTTCCCCGAGGACCGGCTGCCCATGCTGCTGGCGTGGCACGCGGGCGAGCCGGTGACCGAGTACGAGCTGCACCGCAACGCCGCCGTAGCGGAGCTCCAGGGCAATCGGAATCCGCTGGTAGACCACCCGGAGTGGGCCGAGAGGATCGACTTTTCGGGGGTCTGGCCCTGATGTGTCGGGGCTTGTGACCACCCCGGTGGCGGGACGGGCCGGGCGGCGGTTTAGCATATGAGCGCCGCCTAGCTCGAAAGATAAATCTGTGACTGTCAACGAGGACTCGTTCACTGTTTGGAAGCACCGCGAGGAGATCGCGGAGTCGATGATCCCGATCATCGGGAAGCTGCACCGCGAGCGGGACGTCACGGTCCTGCTGCACAGCCGCTCCTTGGTGAACAAGTCGGTGGTCAGCATCCTGAAGACCCACCGGTTCGCCCGCCAGATCGCCGGTGTGGAGCTCTCTGTCACCGACACCCTGCCGTTCCTGCAGGCGCTCACCACCCTCGACCTCGGTCCCTCCCAGATCGACATCGGCCTGCTCGCCGAGGCCCACCGGGCCGACGACCGGGGGCTGTCGATCGAGGAGTTCACCGCCGAGGCCGTCGCCGGTGCCACCGGTGCCAACAAGATCGAGGGCGCGGAGGGGCGCGACGTCGTCCTCTACGGCTTCGGCCGCATCGGCCGCCTCGTCGCCCGGCTGCTGATCGAGAAGGCCGGGTCCGGCAACGGTCTGCGGCTGCGCGCCATCGTGGTGCGCGGTGGTGGTGAGCAGGACATCGTGAAGCGGGCCTCGCTGCTGCGCCGGGACTCCATCCACGGCCAGTTCCAGGGCACGATCACCGTCGACGAGGCGAACAGCACGATCGTCGCCAACGGCAACACCATCAAGGTGATCTACGCGAACGACCCGTCCGAGGTGGACTACACCGAGTACGGCATCAAGAACGCCATCCTCATCGACAACACCGGCAAGTGGCGCGACCGCGAGGGTCTGTCGCAGCACCTGCGCCCCGGCATCGACAAGGTCGTGCTGACCGCGCCGGGCAAGGGCGACGTCCCGAACATCGTGCACGGCGTCAACCACGACACGATCAAGCCGGACGAGCAGATCCTGTCCTGCGCGTCGTGCACCACCAACGCGATTGTGCCGCCACTGAAGGCGATGGACGACGAGTTCGGTGTGCTGCGCGGTCACGTGGAGACCGTCCACTCGTTCACCAACGACCAGAACCTGCTGGACAACTACCACAAGGCCGACCGGCGGGGCCGCTCCGCGCCGCTGAACATGGTCATCACCGAGACGGGTGCCGCCTCCGCCGTCGCCAAGGCGCTGCCCGATCTGAAGGCTCCGATCACCGGCAGCTCGATCCGCGTCCCCGTGCCGGACGTCTCCATCGCGATCCTCAGCCTGCGCCTGGGCCGGGAGACCGACCGCGAGGAGGTCCTCGAATACCTGCGGGGCGTCTCGCTGACCTCGCCGCTGAAGCGCCAGATCGACTTCACCAGCGCGCCCGACTCGGTCTCCAGCGACTTCATCGGCTCCCGTCACGCCTCGATCGTCGACGCGGGCGCCACCAAGGTCGACGGCGACAACGCGATCCTCTACCTCTGGTACGACAACGAGTTCGGCTACTCCTGCCAGGTCATCCGGGTCGTCCAGCACGTCTCGGGCGTGGAGTACCCGACGTACCCGTCCCCGGCGGTCTGACCGTCCGGGCAGGACTTCCGCCGGCCGCGTCGGCCGATCGCAGGGGACGACCGTGCATCCGTCGTCCCCTGCGTGGCACTTGCACTGCCATGGAGTGGACGAGGCAAGGAACGGGAGCGGTGCGGCGGCACGGCGCGGCCGCCGTGCGGGCGGTACGGCGCGCATGGTCGGGTCCGGGCCGCGAGCGGGACCTGATGGCGCAGGCCGGGAAGGCGGCGCTGGCCGCGTGTGTGGCGTGGGCGGTGGCGGGCTGGTGGCTGCGGGCGCCGATGGCGTTCGTCGCGCCCTGGTTCGCGATCGTGCTGGTGGAGTCGACGGTGTACCGGTCGGTCGCCCACGGTCTGCAACAGCTGGCCGCCTTCGCGGTGGGCACGGTCACGGCGACGGCCGGTGCCCTGCTGCTGGACGGCACCATGGTGGCGATGGTCCTGGTCCTGCCGGCGGTGCTCCTGCTGGCGCAGTGGCAGCGCCTGGGCGCCCAGGGCATCTACGCCGCGACCGGCGCCCTGTTCGTCCTCACCGGTGGTGTGGTCACCCTCGTCTCCGCGGGCGCGCGGATCGCGGAGGCCGTGTTCGGCGCGCTGGTCGGCATCGCGGTCAACGCGCTGATCCGTCCCCCGGTGTATCTGCGGGACACCCGCGCCGCCCTCTCCGAGGCCGCCCGGGAGGCGCAGGCCATCCTGGAGGCGGTGGCCGACGGGCTGGCCGACGGCACCTGGGACCCGCACGCCGCCGGGAAGTGGCACGAGCGCGCCCTGCGCCTGTCCCGCCTCGTCGACCAGGCCAGGTCGGCGATCGGCTGGAGCCGGGAGAGCATGCGGGTCAACCCACGCGGCCGCCGCACCCGCGCCCTCGCGCCGCCCGGCCAGGTCTACGACGACGCCCTCACGGTGCTCGACCACGTCGCCGTGCACACCGCGGGCGTGACCCGGACCGTGCTGGAGACCGCCGGCCACGACACCCGGCCGGCCCGGCCCGGACCGTCGATCACCGGGCCGTACGCGGACTTCCTGCGGCAGACAGCCCGCGCCGTCGGTCTGTACAGCCGGGCCCGGTTCGCGGCGCCCGGCGCCGGCCGCGACACCGAGAAAGCGCTGCGGGAGGCCGTGGAGGAGCTGACCCGCACCCTCGACGACCTGCACCACCGGCTGCCCGACGCCGTACGCGACGACCCGGACGCCCTCAGTACCCACGGCACCCTGCTGGCGCAGGCCCGCCGACTGGCCGATCAGCTCGTCCAGGGGTGAACCGGGCGCCGACGGGTCACAGGCTGATGATCACGAGGGCGGTGTCGTCGGTGGCGCCGCTCAGGGGCAGCAGGTCGCGCAGGAGGGCGTCGGCGAGGTCCTCGGCACCGGCCCGGCGGTGGCGGGTGAGGGCGTCGGCGAGGCGGGCGAGACCGGCGTCGATGTCCTCGCCCCGGCGTTCGATCAGCCCGTCCGTGTAGAGGACGAGGGTGTCGCCCTCGGTGAAGCCGACGGTGGCCTGCGGGCGGGCGACATGGTCGGGGCGGGCGCCGAGCGGCGGGTCGGTGGCCCGGTCGAGGAAGGTGACCGTGCCGTCCGCGCACAGCAGAGCCGGCGGCAGATGGCCCGCGCTGCTGTACATGATGGTGTGGTCGCTCCAGTCGATGCAGGTCTGGACGACGGTGGTGTTCTCGGCGCCCTCGACGGAGTCGGCGTACAGGCCGAGGGCGTCCAGCGCCTCGGCGGGGCCGTCCGCGACGAGGGACGCGGCGCTCAGCGCGCTGCGCAGCTGGCCCATGGCGCCGGCCGCGGACAGTCCGTGCCCGACGACGTCGCCCACGGCGACACCGATGCGGTCCTCGCCGGGCATGTCGACGAGGTCGTACCAGTCGCCGCACACGTTCAGCGCCCCGGTGGCCGGCCGGTAGCGCACCGCGGCACGGTGGTGGCGGACCGGGCCGGGCGCGGGCAGCATCGCCCTCTGCAGGGCGAGGGCGACCTCGCGTTCCCGGGCGTGTGCCCGGCGGAGGCGTTCGTTGACCTCCTGCAGGTCACGGGCGCGGGTGTACAGCTCGGCCTCCAGGACCTGGTCCCGGTTGCCCAGCGGTCGGGAGCGGGCCCGGATCAGCTCGGTGACCTCCTCCACCTTGTGGATCAGCATCACGACGGTGCCGTCGGGGCCGAGCAGGGGCGCGTTCACCGGGCTCCAGTAGCGCTCCTCCCACTCCCCGGGATGCTCCGCCGACTCCACGTCGTAGCGTTGCAGCGCCATCGCGTCCCGTTCGCCGGTCTCCACCACGCGGGCCAGGGACGCGGCCAGATTGCGCATGCCGGTGGCGCTCGGGTCTGCCGGGTTCTCGGGGAACACGTCGAAGAGGTACCGGCCGACGACCTGCTCGCGGGTGCGGCCGGACTGCCGCAGGAACTCCTCGTTCGCGTCCGCGTAGACCAGGTCGGGTGTCAGCAGTGCCACCATGCCGGGCAGCGCCTGGAACACCGCCGCGTAGTCGGTATCCGTCTCCGCCATGGTGCGCCGCCTCAGCGTGGGTCACGGTCGTGCGATCTCCACCATAGGATCCCCCGGCCCGAACGGCGCGCCTCTTGTCACGACGAAAACGGCAGGTCACGCGCCGTGTCCGGAGGGGGGCGCGCAGCGACCGGGCGGCGCGCTCGGCCGCGGGCCCTCAGCACGGCCGCCGCCACTCGTCCAGCTCCGGTCGTTTCACCATCGAGGACAGCCGCAGCCGCCGGGACTCCGCGCAGAACTCGCTCCTCGGTTCGGTGTACTCGACGTGGAACACGGCCTTCCCGGCGGCGATGAACGGTGCGAGGTCGGCGCACTCGTCGTACTGGGCGCACTCCTCGTTGACCGCGAAGTCGAAGTGGGCGAGGAGCTGGGGGATCTGCGGGAGGTCGTTCTTCAGGCCCACGGACAGGCCGCGCTCGTGGGCGATGTCGGCGATCATGCGGTTGTAGGCGAGCTGGTGGCGGGCGGTGAGGGGGAAGCCGGTGTCGTTGCCGTAGCCCTCGACCAGGTCGGGTTCGACGGCGTCGAAGCCCTTGTCGCGGCACATGTCGAAGCGCCGTTCCATGAGCGGCCTGAGGACGTCCAGCTGTCGGATGTCCAGCCAGCGTTCCCCGGCCCAGCCGTTCCGCTTGCCGAGCAGCGAACGCGGGAAGTCGTCCTTGTCGGGGCGGAAGTCCTCCCAGGCGCCGACATTGACGTAGCAGATGACCCTGCGGCCGTCGCGGTGCAGCCGGGCCACGTCGGCCGCGGAGTTCTCGAAGCCGTCGATGTCGTAGACCGGTACGTCCGCCGAGGGGTCGACCTTCCCGTCGAGCTGCCACTGCCAGGCCAACCCCGGCCGGGGCCGCCACCGTTCCCCGGCCGGTCCGGCGGTCTCCGTGCCACGCCCGTCGGCCGGACGGTCCGGGGTGCCGGTGCAGCCGGCGAGCGCCGACGCCAGCAGGGTGGCCAGGAGGGTCGCCCACACCGGAGCCGCCCGCCTCATCGCTCGGTGCTCCCGGTCAGCGCGGGCGTCAACCCCGCCCACGGGTTGGGGGGTTCGCCGGTGACGGGGCCGCAGACGCCCGCGCCCCGCTCGTGCGCGGTGCGTACGGCGAGCGGCACGAGTGCCTCGGGCACGCCGTAGACGAGGTGGCACAGGCGTTCGGGTGGTTGGCGGGCGGTCCACGCCGGGCGGCTGAACGACGACACGTACGTCGACCAGTGGCCCTCGAAGGTGACGGTCAGGTCGGCGAGGCGGGCGTAGCCCGGCGCCGGGTGGACGCCGGGGTTGAGGACGACGGTCTCCGTGCCGAGCCGGCGCAGGGCGCGGACCAGCCGGCGGCAGGCGGGCAGGCCGTCCGGGGTGGCCGTCACCTGGTCGAGGAAGCAGCCGTCGGCCGCGTACCACTCCCGGTGACGGCGTACGTCGTCGGCGATCTCGGCGCGGTCGCGGACGCCGTAGTCGGTGTCGACGTAGCCGAGGAGCCGGGCCCCGGCCCCGCGCAGCGCGGCGGCGGCCGCGCCGAAGGCGGGGTCGGGCCGGTCGCCCGGTCCGTTCGCCGGGTTGAGGACGACCGCGTAGGTACGGGCCGCGGCCGTGATCAGCCGGTGCCAGGCCCCCGGGTCCTCGGCGGGGTGGACGTAGAGGGGCACGAGCAGGCTCACCGGTGGCCTTCCCAGAGCGCGGTCAGGGCGTCGTCGAGGGAGTACTCCGGCCGCCAGCCGAGCGCCTCCCCGGCGGCCCCGATGTCGGAACACTGCCACGAGACGTCCGCCGACCGAACAGACCCGACCCCGGGCTCCGCCCCGACGCCGCCGCCCGCTCCCGCCGATCCACCCCGACCGCCCCGACCGACCCGACCGGCGTGACCGGCGTGACCGGCGTGACCGGCGTGACCAGCGTGACCAGCGTGACCAGCGTGACCAGCGTGACCAGCGTGACCAGCATGGCCGGCGTCACCAGCACGGCCGCGTGCGTACGCCGGACCGGCGAGGTCGGCCGAGTGGCCCGAGTCCCGGGCGCCCGCGGAACCGGCCGAACCGGACGCTGCCGCCGGACGCGCCTGGTCCGCCGAGCCCGCCGGGCCGAGGTGACCCGCCCGGCCGCCCGCCCCTGCCCCCGGTGCCGCATCCCCCGGGCGAGGAGCCCCGTCCGTGCCCCGTGGATCGGGTGCGCCGACGGGTTCGGACACCCACGTCGTGACCGCCGGGCGCCACGGGCCGGTCGCGTTCTCCTCGATGCGGCCGCGGAATCCCGCCTTGTCGGCCAGGAGGCTCACCAGGTCGCGGACGAGGACGGCCCGGCCGCCGCCGATGTTGAGGACGGGCGGCAGGGGGCCTGGGGCCGTGGCCGCGAGGGCCGCGGCCCGGGCGACGTCGCGGACGTCGACGAAGTCGCGGTACGCGGAGAGGTCGCCCAGGCGGAGCACCCCGTCCGGGTCGGTCGTGCGCAGCAGGCGGGCGATACGGCCGGGCAGGCCGCTCTCCGGTGCCCCCGGCCCCACCGGGTTGCCGACGCGCAGGACCACGGCGTCCAGGCCGGAGCCGGTGACCGCGACCGTGCCGGCCAGCTTGGTCGCGCCGTAGGGGGCGGCCGGGCAGGTGGGCGCCGACTCGGTCGCCCGGGTGCCGGGCACGCCGGGCCCGTACTCGGCGGCCGAGCCCAGGTGCACGAGGCGGGCGCCGGGCGCCGCCTCGCGCAGGGCGGCGCACAGCACCGCCGGGCCGCGGGCGTTGACCTCCGCGAGGGCCACGGCGTCGCCGCCGGTGGCGCCCGCGCAGTTGACCACGGTGTCCGGCGCGACGGACGCAAGGGCCTTCGCCAGCTGTTCGGGTCGGACGGTGGCGAGGTCCACGGGGAACTCGGCGGCCGGCGAGCGCCCGCCACCGAGGACCCGCGCGCCGGGCAGGGTGCGCAGCCGTGCGACGACGTGGCCGCCCAGATAGCCGGTGGAACCGAGGACGAGAATGCGCATGCGGTGCTCAGGCTCCCTTGAGCAGAAGCGATTTGCGGGTGGTGAACTCGGCGTTGGCCCGGTCGTAGTCGTCGGGGCGGCCGATGTCCAGCCAGTAGCCGTCGAAGTCGTAGGCGTGCGGCTGGTTGCGGGCCCTGATCAGGTCGAGGACCAGTTCGTCGAAGCCGAGGGGCAGTCCGGGTGTGTAGCCCTCCAGGGTCGAGCGGGACACCCCGTAGACGCCCATGGAGACCCGGTAGTCCATGCTCGGCTTCTCGGTGAACGCCACGACCTTGCTGTCGTCGGTGGTGAGCACCCCGAAGTCGATGTGGACCTTGCGGGCGTACGTGGCGATGGTGAGCGGCGCGCCGGACGCGCGGTGCCGGCGCAGGACGTCGGCGTAGTCGAGGTCCGTGAGGACGTCGCCGTTCATGACCAGGAACTTTTCGGGGAGCCGGTCGCGCAGGTTGAGCAGCGGGCCCATGGTGCCCAGGGGGCTCTCCTCGGTGGCGTAGTCGACGGTCAGGTCCCACTGGGAGCCGTCACCGACGTAGGCGCGGATGATCTCGCCCAGGTGGCCGATGGCGATGGTGCAGTGGGTGAATCCGGCGGTGGAGAGCTGGCGCAGCACTATCTCCAGGATCGCGTGCTGGTCGCCGATGGGGACCAGCGGCTTCGGCAGCGCGGTCGTGTAGGGCCGCAGCCGTACGCCCTTGCCTCCCGCCAGGATCACTGCGTGCATGGTGCTCCTCCTTCAGATGTTGTAGATGCCGGTCTTGTAGCGGGCGAGGTTGGCCGGGTCGCGGAAGAACTCCACGGTCCGGGCGAGTCCTTCCTCCAGGGAGTGGGCAGGCTGCCAGCCGGTGGCGGCGGTGAGCCTGCTCGCGTCGGCGACGAGCCGCATGACCTCGGAGTTGGCGGGCCGGATCCGGGCCTCGTCCGCGCGGACGTCGAGGTCGGTGTCCATCACCTTGCCGATGAGGGCGACGAGGTCGCCGACGGATATCTCCCCGCCGGTGCCGGCGTTGAAGGTGCGGCCCACGACCTGGTCGGCGGGCGCGGTGCCGACGGCGAGGAAAGCCCGGGCGGTGTCCTTGACGAAGGTGAAGTCGCGGGTGGGGCGCAGATCGCCGAGGGTGATGGTGCGCTCCCCCGCCGCGACCTGGCCGATGACGGTGGGGATCACGGCGCGCATCGACTGGCGGGGGCCGAACGTGTTGAACGGCCGCAGGGTCACCACGGGGGTGTCGAAGCTCGCGTGGTAGCTGTCGGCCAGCCGGTCGCCGCCGGCCTTGGAGGCGGCGTACGGGGACTGGGTGTGGATGGGGTGGTCCTCGGTGATCGGCACGGTCCGCGCGGTGCCGTACGTCTCGCTGGTGGAGGTGTGCACCAGGCGGGGCGTGCCGAGGGCGCGGACGGCCTCCAGGACGTTGAGGGTGCCGGTGACGTTGGTGTCCACGTAGCTGTGCGGGGCCTGGTACGAGTACGGGATCGCGATGAGCGCGGCCAGGTGGTAGGCGGTGTCGGCGCCGTCGAGGAGGCCGCGCACGGAGCCGGGGTCGCGGACGTCGCCGAGGACGATCTCCACGTGGTCGAGGACGTCGGGGTGGAGGGTCTCCAACCAGCCGTAGGAGGAGAACGAGTTGTACTGGGCCATGGCGCGCACGCGGTGTCCGGAGGCGACGAGCGCCTCGGTGAGGTGGGAGCCGATGAAGCCCTCGGCCCCGGTGACGGCGGCGAGCGGTGCGGAGGTCAACGGTGGTGTCCTTCCGGTAGGTCGGATGTGGGGGCTGTGGCGGGGTCATGGGTGAGCGCGGGGCTCAGGCGTGCGGCGCGGGCCGGCCGAGCACGCGCAGCGCGCACGCCGACAGACACAGCGCGGCGGCGGCGCAGCTCAGCGGCAGCGCCGGGTCACCGGGGGGCAGGCGCAGCAGAGTGATCGTTCCTGCGGTGCCGGCCGCG
Organism: Streptomyces sp. NPDC030183; assembly: GCF_055573455.1. Lineage (NCBI taxonomy): Bacteria > Bacillati > Actinomycetota > Actinomycetes > Kitasatosporales > Streptomycetaceae > Streptomyces > Streptomyces sp. NPDC030183. The sequence goes on along the minus strand of NZ_JBVIBK010000011.1, from coordinate 237,077 downwards.
GCGAGGCAGATCAGGGCCGGGGGCCAGGCCGCGCCGAACGCCTGGAGCAGCAGCGCGGTCCACAGCACGGCGGCGAGGAGCAGCAGCGGCGCCGGATCGGCGCCGGTGAGCAGGGCCGCGGGCAGCAGCGGCAGCAGGTAGGCGAGCAGGCAGAGGGCGAGGACGCCGGCCGAGCGGAGCAGGAAACCGGCGGGGGTCGCGACGGCCCTCAGGGCGGCGACGGACAGGCCCCGGTAGCGGTACAGCAGCCATTCCGCCGGTCCCATGCTGACGGTGAGGACGATCATCGCGTACGGCTCCTCGCGTCCCTCCAGCAGGACGAGGACACCGGCGGCCAGTCCGAACAGGCCGTAGGGCAGGGACGCCAGGAGGCGCGGCCGGGTGGCGCCGGGGACGGCGTCGACGGCGAGCGCGGTCCACAGCACCCGGCCGGTGACGGCGAGGGTGGCGGTCAGGGCGAGCGCGGGCAGCCCGGCCCGGAGCAGGGGGCCGGGCTCCCACCAGGGCAGGACGGCGGCGCCGGCGATCAGCGGGCTGAGCGCGGCGAGCAGCAGCCGTTCGCGGGCCAGCACGAGCAGGACGCCGGCCGCCGCGAGGTACGCGGACTGCGCGGCGGCCACCAGGGTCACCGGCCCGCCCCCGGCGGGCAGCGCGGCGGCGGCCGTGGCGACGACCGCTCCGAGGGGCGCGCCGGTCAGGAGGGTACGGCCCGCTTCGTGCCGTCCGGTCGCCATCCGCAGATGGGCGCGGTGACCGAGGGCCTGGCCCCAGGCCCAGGAGACGAGTCCGGCGACGATCAGGGCGGGGGCGTGTCCGCCGGCTTTCCACAGGGGCGCGGTGAGCAGGTAGGCGAGCCCGGGCAGGGCGAAGAGCACGCCGCGCAGCAGGCAGCGCAGGGTGTCGGGGCGCCACACGTCGGGCTGCGCCGGGGGTTCGGGGAACGTCCGCGGCACCCGTTCGTAGAGCGCTGCGGCCAGTGAGAAGAGGTTGGGGTGGCCGTAGCGCTCTTTGATCACGGTGGCGGACAGTCCCTCGGCCTCCAGGAACGCGGCCACTTCGTACGGGTGGACGGCGGGGCCTATGCGGTCGGCGAGTGCGGCGGCGAGTTCGCTGACCGCCGCCTCGTCGGGTCCCTGCCGGGGCAGCCGGATGGTGAGGGTGGTGTCGTCGCCGAGGGCCCAGCTGGGGCGGCGGCGCGGGCGGCGCCGGTCGGCGAGGCGGATGGTGAGCGTCTCGTGTTCGACGCCGCCGGGTTCGAGTGACATCGGGCCGCTCATCCGGCCACCGTGCTGATCGCGGTCAGCTCCTCCGGCGGGACCGGTGCCGTCGCCCGGCGCAGGGCGGGCAGTTCGAGGTAGATGGAGCGGAAGGTGTCGATGGTCTGGCGGAGGGTGAACTGTTCGATGACCCGCAGCCGTGCCGCCTCGCCCATGGCCGCGCGCCGTGCGGGGTCGCCGAGCAGTTCCAGCGCCGCTTCGGCCATCGCGGCCGGGTCGCGGGGCGGTACCACGAGCCCGGTGTCGCCGACGGCCTCGCGGACGCCGCCGACATCGGTGGAGACGGTGGCACGGCCGCACGACATGGCCTCGATCAGGGTGAAGGGGAAGCCCTCGCTGATGCTGGAGAGCATCACGACGTTGCCGGCCGCGTAGGCGTCCTTGATGTCGTCGACGCGGCCCTCGAAGGTGACGGCGTCGGCGTGTCCGAGTTCGGCGGCGAGGGCCTCGCAGCGTTCCCGGTACGCCTCCCCGCCCTTGGGGGTGCCGCCGAACAGCCGCAGTCGGGCCTCGGGGAGCCGGGCCCGGACGAGGGCGAAGGCCCGGATGAGGGTCTCCAGGTCCTTGATCGGGTCGACGCGGCCCGCCCAGCTGAGGGTGAGGGTCTCCGGCTCGGGTCCGGCGGGCGGGAACGCTGCGGGGTCGACGCCGTTGTAGACGGTGCGGATGGACTCGGGGTCGGCGCCGCCCTGTTCCTCCCAGAGCCGGTTGTAGCGGTTGCCGGGGGTGATCAGGGCGGCCCTGCGGTAGGTCTCCTCCGCGAGGAGCCGGAAGAAGCCGAGGACGACCGCCTTCACCGGCCAGCGGTAGGGGGCGGTGCGATAGCCGAGATAGCGTTCGCGCAGGTAGACGCCGTGCTCGGTGAGGAGCAGGGGGACGCCGTGCCGGTCCAGCGCGGCGAGGCCGGGCAGGACGGCGACGCCGCCGCTGACCGCGTGGGCGACCCCCGTCTCGGGCGGGGGCACGGCCAGCGGGCGCAGGGCGTGCTCCAGCAGGGAGGTCGCGGTGAGCGCGTCGTGCAGGGTGGGCCGGGACTCGTGCACGGCGAGGCCGGGGCGGTTCCACACCGAGGTCAGCAGGGTGATCGCCCGGTCCGAGCGCAGGAACGGGCTGAGCGCGCCGTCGGCGGCGGCCCTGGCCATCGCGTACAGGGCGGGGGCGAAGCCCGGCTCGGCGCGGGGGTCGAGCAGGGCGGTGAGGAACTGTTCGTAGGCGGTGGCGAGCCGGTTGCGGGCGCGGCCCCGGGGCGGGTCGCCCGCCGGCGGGGCGCCCCACATGGGGACGGACAGCACGCGGGAGACCTGCGCGGGGAGGTCCCAGACGAGTGGTTCGCGCCCGGTGCCGGTGACGGCGATGACGTCGAAGTCGAGATCGGGCATGCCCTGGACGAGCTGGTCGCACCAGACGCTGACGCCGCCGTGACTATGGGGATAGGTGCCTTCGGTGAGCAGGGTGACGCGCGTTGCGTCAGGGTTTCGCGTTCCGTACGGAACGGGCATCGTTGTGCTCCACGGCCGAGGTGTGGGGTGGTTCGTGCCGCTCCCGGCCGCCGGGCGGGCGGCCGGGACCGTCGGGCGGTGTGCGCCTCAGTCGTCCTCGGTGGACGTGTCCGCGCCGTACGGGACTCTCTCGCTGACACCCGCGGGGACCCGGGTGTCCGGTGCCGGCTTCGTGGCCTTGCCGGGTTCGGCCGGGGAGACGGTCGGCGCGTCGGCGGAGGACGGCAGGGTGAGGGTGAGGGGTGCGGCCGTGGCGGTGGTCCAGCCGGAGGCCGCGCCCGCGTACGCCGTGCCGAAGGCGGCGGTGCCATGGGTGGTTCCGGTGGGGAGGGTGGCGGTGACGGCCGTTCCGTCGGGCGCGTCGACGGTGACGGTGGCGCCGACGCGGTAGGCGGTGACGTCGCCGGCCTGGAGGGCGGCCTGCCAGGCGGCCCTGCGCTCGAGTTCGGCGCCGATGTCCTTCATCCGCAGGTTGACCACGGGGGTGTTGTCGGCGAAGAGGGCCGCGTAGCCGTCGAGGACGCCGTTGAGGACGGGGTAGGCGATGCGGTCCTCGGCGAGGTTCGACTGGTGGATGAAGTGGGGCCTCGGGTCGTTGGCGAGGACGTGGCCGAGGGCGATGCGCTTCTCCAGCGGCACGATGACCTGTGTGTAGCCGGTGGCCGTGTCCAGGGGTGCCGTGAGGCAGGTGGTGGTGGCCGGGTTGTCCTCGCAGATGCCGCTGCCGCCCTGGGCGCGGCTGGTGTAGATCCAGTTGTACTCGTCGACCTGTTCGACGGCGCGGCCCGCGTTGTAGAAGACGTTCATGGGGTGGCGGGGCACGGTGGTGGCGGGGCCGACCTGGCGCTGGGCGGGCTCACGGGAGTTGTCGGAGCCGAGCCAGGCGATGTCGTTGTCGTCGACGGCGAGCGCGAGGTTGGGGTTGTCCTGGGGCTGCTGCGGCAGGACCTTCATGCCGGAGTGCTCGCCGGTGACCAACTCGCCGTTCTCCAGGGGCAGTCCGTGGACCTGGCCCCAGACGCGGTTGGTGGCGATCTCGTCGGAGATCTCGTTGCGGCTGACCCAGCGGGTGGAGCCGTCGGCGTTGGTCGCGCATCTCCAGGGCACGACGGAGGTGTCCTGGACGCAACCGAGGAAGGGGTGCGAGTAGGTGTGGTTGATCCAGCGGAACTTGTTCCGCTGGGCGATCAGCCGGTCGGCGAGGGCGTCGGCGCCGTTGTGGTCCTCGCGGTGGTCGACGCTGCCGGCGCCGTTGTAGGCGAAGTCGAGGGTGAAGTTCTTCTGGTTCTGCCAGGTGACGGCGTGGTCGACATCGCCCGGGGTCATGCGGATGGGGTCGGGCTGGGCGTTGGGGTCGGTGCAGTCGACGTCGCCGGGGGTGCAGTTGAGCTGGGTGTTCCAGCGGTCGTCGGCGGCGAACACGTCGTCGATGTGCACGGCGAAGTAGTTGCGGGAGGCGCCGAGGTGCACGCCGCCGGTCATCCACTCCACGATGCCGCGGGCCAGCAGCCGGAACTGCTGCTGGTACTGGTTGTAGACGAATGTGACGACGAGTTCGCGGCGTCCGTCGTGCCGGTACTCGCCGACGAGGGTGCCCCGCGTGGACTGTCCGGGGATGGCGGCGTCCACGTACGGGGTGAAGTCGGCTCCCGCCACCGGTCTCGACAGGTAGGCGTAGCTCTCGCCGATCGCGGGGTCGTTGTCCTCGAACGGAACCGCCCCGTCGAGATAGCCGAACGGGCCCGCCTTGCCGGCGGCGGTGACCTGGGCCTCGGCGCCGTCGATGCTGCCGGAGTAGCCGCCGTACACCGGGTACTGGAGTCCGGCTTCGGGGCGGGCGTAGGTGTAGGCGTCGACCTGGGGTATCTCGTAGGTCTGCTCGTAGGCGGCGAGTGCGGTCATCTCGGCGGAACCGGCCGGGAACGGGTTGTCGTTGGGCAGGACGACGGCCTGGAATTTGGCGCGTGGGCGGCCGTCGACGCTGTCCGCGAGGAAGCCGGCGTCGATGACGGGCCGGTCCGACCGGGTCAGGTCGACCTCGGTGTACGGCGTTCCGGCGGCGGTCAGTTCGGCGGCGATGGCGTCGGTGGACGGGCCGCCGTCGCTCACCACCAGGACCCGCAGGTCGATACGGGGTGCGATGTCGTCGGCCTGGGCCGGACCGGCCGGCAGGCCGAGGGCGGCGATGAGCGCGCCCACCGTGAGCACGGCGGTGCGTAAGGTCCGCTTCATGCGGTGAAGTCCCCTCCCCGGGCAGGGGTGAGCACGCCTCTCCTGAGCGGACGCACCCCCTTGCGTGACGCCGGCGCCCCCTCAGAAGCCAGTCGTCGACACATCCGTCGCGTCACATAGTGGTGTCTGTGTGGAGCTTTCGTGGTCATGCGGAGAAACATGACGGAAAAGCGAAGGTGTCCAAACGGAATCACATGGAACCGATTGCGGTGTTTTCCCGTCGCCGCCGAGGGTGCGGGGGTCCGTGGCCGGATGACCATGAGGGCCCGGCGTGCTGGTCCGGGCCCTGTGCGGCGCACCGGCGGGCCATGGGGGCCCGCCGGTCGGACTGTCAGTGGTCCATACCGCGACATGTACGTGATCGCAGATCATTTCCGGTCACGCCCACCCCGGATGCCCACATCCTGGACGAACCGTCAGGCGCAGAGGACTCGCGTCTGCGGCGTGTAGACGGGGCCGCCGCTGGTGTTCGTCGAGTCGCTGAACTCGGCGTAGTAGTACGAGTAGAAGCCGATGTTGCCGTTGCAGCCGGAGTCGGCGGCGATCTGGAGCGTCAGCGTGACGGTGCGGCTCTGGCCGGGCGGGATGGTGGCGCCGTAGTTGGTGCCGAGGTTGGCGGGGCCGGTGCCCGAGCAGGGGGTGGCGCCGGAGGCCGTGGCCAGGCTGCATCCGGTGAAGGAGTACTTGAGGTCGGGGCGCTGGGTGGTGAGCCAGGTGGGTTCGATGGTCTGGTACACGAACCAGATGTCGTAGGTCTTGTTGTTCGTGATCGTCATCGACAGGTTCACCGTGCCGCCGGGCGTGGTGGCGGCGCTGTCGGTGGCGAAGGTCAGCTCGGCCGGCGCGGGGTCGGCGCTCGCGGTGGGCGCCATCCCGAAGACGGCGAGGGCGAGGGCGAGGACGGCGCCGAGGCCGAGACGTGTCATCAGTGGTGATCGCATGGGCCGGGAGGCTAGGCACACGACGAGCGGGCCGTCTGCCCCTGCGGGAGCGCCTTGGTGACCCGTCGGCCGAAAGTGTGTGCGGGGTGAAGGTGATGTGGGGAATGTGCGGGGCACCCCTCCGGACGCCATAGACGCTGGGTGATGGCCGGGTTACACAGGGCTCGGAAGCGGCCGCCGGGGCCTGGGCGGGCCGTGGGGGCTCTGTGGCGGCATTGGCGCGTTTCGAACCGTATGGCCGGCCACCGGCGCGCGGGCTGCCGTTACGTGCGCCGGTTTTCACCTCCCGCGAGCCCCCGCCCGCTGCGTGGGCCGGCCTGTTCGCGAAGGGCCGGAAGTCGTCTGTGGGCGCCCCCGCCCCATTGATGGGACGGCGCATCGCCTGTTCCATGACCCCTGGCCGGCGGTCGACCGCCGCCGGACATTCGACTCCTTGGGGGGAGACAGTGCGTCAGCACAGAGCACGTTCCGGGAGATCAGCAGCGTTATCCAGAGCACGGCGGGGCGGTGTGTCGGGTGCGGCGGCGCTGTTGGGCGTCGCCGCACTCGTCGTGTCGGCGGTCCCCGCGCACGCGGCGAGCGGGGACGGCACACCACCGCCGGCCCCCGGCGAGGTGGTGCCGGGGCAGCGGACGGCGACACCCGCGCTCGTCGACGGCATCCGGGAGCGGGCCCCGGCGGCCGGGAGCGCGGCGGACGCGGCGCGCGCCCATCTGGCGGCCCAGCGGGACCGCTACCGCATCGCGAACCCGGTACGGGACCTGGTACCGGCCGGAACCCTGAGGACGGCCGGCGGCGGGGAGACCGTACGGCTGCGGCAGGAGCACCGCGGGGTGCCGGTGTTCGGCGGCCAGTACGTCGTCCGCATGGAGAAGGGCGACGACGGCCGAAGGGTCGTCACCGGCACCTCGGGCAAGTACTTCACGGGGTTGCGGACGGACACCACGGCCGAGGTCGACGACCCGCTCGCCGTCGAACGGGCGGTCGACGCCGTACGGGCCGACCTGGACGCCGAGGACTTCACCGCGTTCGAGGAGGCCGACGCGGACGCCGCACCGCTGACCGGCACCTCCCACGGTCTGGTCGTGCTGCCCTCCGGCCCGGGTGTGCTCACCCGGCACATCACCGTGCGGGGCGCGAGCCCGGCGGGCGGCGAGCCGGTGCTGCGCGAGGTGTACATCGACGCGCACGCCGGGTACCCGGTGCTCCAGTACAGCGGTATCAGGACGTTCGGCGCCCCCCGCACGGCCGTGGCGGGGAAGGCGGCCGGCCGGGCCGCGCGGGCCGCCGATCCGGTGGGCTCCGGCGTGAAACTGGACGGGAAGTCCGTCGAGTTGCCGGTCAGGCAGGACGAGATCCAGGGCACGTACACCCTGCGCGACCACACCCGGATCCAGAACGACTACGGCGACTTCCTCGGCACCTGGGACGCCCGGGGCCTCGGGGTCACGGACGTGGCCGGTGTGTGGCCGCCGGAACTGCCGCTGTTCTCGTCGCCGACGCCGGCCTTCGGCGCCGAGGCCACCGAGGCGGGCGCGGTGGACGCGCACTGGGCCGCGGGCCGGGTGTACGACTACTTCAAGGACCGGCACGGCCGGGACAGCCTCGACGGGCGCGGCATGTCCGTGCACTCGCTGGTCGGGGTCACCGACGGCGGACAGCCGTATGTGAACGCCTTCTGGGACGGCCAGAAGATGGTGTACGGCAACGGCGACGCGGAGTACCTCCCGCTCTCCGCCGGACTGGACGTCGTCGGCCACGAGATGACCCACGGTGTCATCGACCACTCGGCCGACCTCGTCTACGCGGGCCAGTCCGGCGCCATGAACGAGGCGATCGCGGACTACTTCGGCAACGCCATCGAGACGGACGTGTACGGCGTCCCCATGGACGACCCCACCGCGAGTCTGCTCGGTGAGCGGCTGTGCCGCACCAGGCCGGCGGGCGAGTGCGCGTTCCGCGACCTGAACGACGGGCGGACCACCGCCAAGTCGTTCCTGGGCGTCGGCTTCGGCACCGACAACGGGGGCGTCCACCTCAACTCGACCATCTTCTCGGGTGCGTTGTGGGACGTCCGGGAGGATCTCGGCGCCCGGCTCGCCGACCGGATCGTGTACAAGGCGCTGACCCAGTACCTCACCCCGCTCGACGGGTTCACCCAGGGCCGCGACGCGGTGATCGCCGCGGCGAAGGACCTGGGCGTCGCCGGCCAGGACCTCACGGCCGTGCGGCGGGCCTTCAACGCCCATGGCATCGTGCCCGACTGGGAGCTGGCCCTCGGTGTCGACTCCGACACGCTGCTCGAACGGGTCAACACCAGCGACACCCGGCTGGGCGCCGGCGGCGACTGGTGGGCGGCCTCCTCCTCCAACGAGGACGGCACGGAGCCGTACTCGGTGTGGGCCGGGCGCACGGACGGCACCGGGCGGCTGAAGCTGATGAGCCCGAACGACGGCCGCTATCACGTCAATCCGGCCACCGACGGAAAGACGGTGGTGTGGCAGGCCCACGGATCGAACGGCATCGACATCCTCGCGCGGCCCCTCGCGGGCGGGCCGGTGAAGGTCCTCGCCCACCACCGGAGCGTCGGGCGCGCCCTGGACGTCGACGGCGACGTGGTCGCCTACGCGTACAACAACCACGGCGGGCGTGCCGCCGTCGCCTATCTCAGCCTGAAGGACCCGGCGAACAAGGTCTCGCGCGGCGGGGGCACCTACCGCCGGGCGACCTGGCCGTCGGTGGACGACGGCAAGCTGGTCTACCAGGACCGGCGGCGGGTGGCCCATGTGTACGAGTCCAGCACCCGGGTGATCGACCTCGCGACCGGTGAGGAGAGCGTCGTCCGGACCGCCGCGCCCGGCGCGAGTCTGGGCCCGACGGCCGTCGCGGGCGGACGGGTGTACTGGCTGCTCGACGAGATCGACGGGAACGGGACGACGGCGCTGCGCCGCGCCGGACTCGACGGCTCGGACGCCACCGACCTCAGCCCGGAGACCGGTCCGCAGGCGCTCAACGTCTCCCATGTGACGGCCTCCGACCAGGCGGTGACGACGGTCGCCAGGACGCCGGACACCGTGCTGCGCAACGAGTCGCTGTCGAAGCTCTGGCAGTACCCCTCCGACGGCGACGGGTCGCGCCGGGGCCGGGTGTCCTGCAACCGGGGCGAGCAGCTCTCGGCCGCGGCGGCACCCGGCACCCGCGTGGTGTGGCTGGACGCCACCACCGGGGCCGGCGAGGTGGTGACGCGGGCCAGGCCGAGCGGCAGGTGCGACTGATCGGAGGCCACGTATGGACTCCGCGCGTCAGGGCACTCGGGGCGCGCGGGGTCCGTGAGGACGCCGTTCATGAACGACGCGACGACGAAGGGCCTGTGCTCATGAGCGACGAGGAGCGGCGGAACCCGGTCGAACGGCATCCCCAGCCGGAGTTTCCGCAGCAGGACCAGGAGCATCCGGGACGGACCGGCGCCATGGACCCGCCCCCGGACCACGGTGAGGAGTCCTACCGGGGCAGCGGACTCCTCAAGGACCGCGCGGCGGTGCTGACCGGCGGCGACTCCGGGATCGGCAGGGCGGTCGCCCTGGCGTACGCCCGGGAGGGCGCGGACGTGCTGTTCACGCATCTGCCGGAGGAGGCGGACGACGCCCGGGAGACGGCCCGGCTCGTGGAGGACGCCGGGCGGAAGGCGGTCGCCGTGCCGTGCGACGTCCGTGACGAGGAGCAGTGCCGGCAACTGATCGAGCGGGCGGTCGCGGAGTTCGGCCGGATCGACGTGCTGGTGAACAACGCCGCCTACCAGATGGCGCAGTCCGAGGGCATCGAGGGCATCTCGACCGAGCAGTTCGACCGGGTCGTGCGCACCAACCTGTACGGCATGTTCTGGCTGTGCAAGCTGGCGTTGCCGCACATCCCGGCGGGCGGGTCGATCATCAACAGCACCTCGGTGCAGGCGTACAAGCCGAGTCCGCACCTCCTCGACTACGCGATGACCAAGGGCGCCATCGTCACGTTCACCCAGGGGCTGGCGCAGATGCTCGCCCCGCGCGGCGTCCGGGTGAACGCGGTGGCGCCGGGGCCGGTGTGGACGCCGCTGATCCCGGCGACGCTCCCCGACACCGAGGAGTTCGGCAAGCAGGCGCCGCTGGGCCGGCCGGCCCAGCCCGCCGAGATGGCACCGGCCTATGTGTTCCTCGCCTCCGACCGGGCGAGCTACATCACGGCGGAGATCCTCAACGCCACCGGCGGCACCCCCCTGCCGTGACGGACCTCCCCCGGGGTGGCGGGACGCAAGTGGCCGCCGCCCCGGGGTGGGCTTCCTCAACCTCTGGGCTTCCTCAAAGGGAGATTGAAGTCAACCGGGTGGCGGGCATCGTCCGGGCAGCCGGTGCGCAGGGCCCGGCGGAGGGGGGAAGCGATCGTGACTGATTTGATCGTGACGGCGGCCGTGGTGATAGCGGTGACCTCGTCGGTGATGTCGTGGCTCGTGCGCCGGGCCTGGCGGCGCGCATGGGACGACATGGCCGGACAGGCACCCGGGTACGGCCGTGGTGGTGGGCTGGGGAACGGGAGGCGGCGGACGGGCAACGGCGCCGGTGCGGCATCTGCCGCGGGAGGCGTCGGCGCCTCGTCCGGCGATGCGTCCTGGTACGCCGCGGGTGACGCCTACGACGGGTCGTCGCCCGGTTCTTCCTGCGGAGGTTCCTCCTCCTGCTCGAGCAGCAGTTCGTCGTCGTGCGGCAGTTCGTCGTCGTGCGGCAGCAGTTCGTCGTCGTGCGGCAGCAGCTCGTCGTCCTGCGGGAGTTCCTGTTGAGTCGAGTTCCGCACCGCTACGGCCGACCGGTCGTGTCGCGCCGCGGCACCCACCACCGCCGCGCCGCCCGGTGACGGTCGGAAGGCGCGGCGGTCGGTTCGTCCGGTGGGTCAGTGGACGATGTTGAAGGTGGCGTCGGCCCGGCCCGTCGCGGTGGAGATCTCGTCGAGCCGCAGGGCGAACGCGTAGTGCCGCAGATAGCGGGTGGGGAAGCGGGCGGAGCGGAACGACGACCAGTTCCCGTCGGCGAGGCCGGCGACGCGGTGGAACGTGGCGTCGGTGGCGAAGCCCGCCGTGCCGTCGTTGCGGACCAGCTTGATCTCGAAGTTCTCCTGCTTCATGTAGAAGCCGGGGAAGTTGACCGACTCGAACGACACGCCGTTGGGGTCGGACAGGCCGGGCCGCAGCCGCCACTGCGCGTCCTGGTAGGGGTCGAAGGGCAGTTCACTGATACGGCCGGCGTTGTTCTCGTGGCGGGCGTAGTGGCCGGGGAAGTTGTAGGACTTCAGGAGGTTCCAGCTGGTGCCGCCGTACCGGGCGAGGAGGCGGTCGCGGTCGGCGGCGGTGATCGGGTGGACGGTGTTGTGCTTGGCGTTCAGCGGTGCGGTGTACGACTGGCGGCCGACCTTGGTCCACGCCCCCGACACGAGGTCGCCCTGCCACAGGTCGAACTTGGCGTTGGGGCAGAAGGTGTCACCCCACAGCGACCAGGTGGACGAGGTGAGCGACTTCACCAGGGTGGGGGCCTCGGTGCACCGGTTCTCGGCGACACCGTCGGTGTACTTGGTGAAGCTGCCCGGTTCCACCGACGTGGAGCGCGCGCCGACCAGCCGGCCCGTGGCGTTGCTCTTGTAGTAGAGGTAGTTGGATCCGTTGACGTCGGTGACGACGTGGGAGTCGATGATGCCGGAGCCCGTGTCGTGGAAGACCAGGGGGTCGGTGGCGGTGACGAAGTCGGTCGTGTAGGAGACGGCGATCACCGAGTACGACTTGCCCGGCGGGACGGTGGAGAACGTGATGCCGTAGGCGTTTCGGGCCGGGTCCCAGTGGATGGCCGGGGCCCAGCTGTAGGAGTTCGGGTTGGTGGCGTTGACCTTCAGCAGCCGGTCCGCCGACCAGTTCACCAGGTCGGGCGAGGTCCAGACGTGGATGTTCTGGTTGGCCTTGGTGAAGCTGCCGCCCACGGGGATGTCGGTCGCGAGGACGACCCAGCTGCCGTCGCGCAGCCGGTACAGGAACGGGTCGCGGATGCCCTTGGTGCCCGCGGTGGCGGTGAGGATCGGGTTGTTGTCGTTGAGCGGCGTCCACTCCCGGCCGTCGTCGCTCACCGCGAGGTGCACGGCGTTGACGTTGCCCGCGCCGCTGAGCGACTCCTTGAAGTAGCCCATCACATAGGCGGCGTCGGCGTCGGCCGCCGCGGCCGTCTGCGCGGGCATGGCCACTCCCGTGGCCAGTGCCACCAGAGCGACGAGGAACGCCGCTCTCCTGATCAGTCTTGCCAGCAAGGTCTTTCCTCTCGATGCGTGGTTCTCACAGGCGTGCGGAACCGACGCCCTCCCTCGGAACAGGAAGGAGCGGGGGGAGCAGGGGGATGAGCAGGGAAAGGGCAGCGCCTGTGGATCTGCCCCGGCTTGAGCCGATGAGGGGTGCGCAACAACGGGACGATTCCCCGAGCACGCTCGTTCGCAATTTCGAACACCGTACGGAACTTCGGCCAGAAGGTAAACTTCCCGTGAGACCACGTCAAGAGAACCGACACTCCGGCTCGGATCTTTCTCTGACCCGGGATCCCGCGCCGCGCCTCTGGAGCGTTCCACACGCCCGCGCGACAGGGCGGGTCATTCCCGTTCCGCCTTTCCTGTTATGAGCGAGGCGCCCGTGCGTCTCCTGTACGCACGACCCCCACCACTCGGACACCGCAGCCCTCTTGACGCCCCTTCACGTCACCCCCTAACTTTTGGCCGCATTTACGAACACTGTCCTGTATTTCGAACGACCGGACGCGACACGAAACAAGGATGTCTCTGTCATGAGCAGTACTTCCGTATTGGCCGGTGTGACCCAACTACCGTGGCGCGCTTGGGAGTTCGCGCACAGGAGTCCCTCTCTCATCCGCCGGCTCTTCGCCACGGCGACAGCGCTCATCGCACTCGTCACGGTCGGTACCGCGGTGGCCGCCCCCGAGGCGCAGGCGGCCACGACGACGTTCACGAACCCGCTCAACAGCTCCGGCGCCGACCCGTACATGACCTACTACAACGGCAACTACTACCTGATGACGACGCCGTACAGCGGGCCGCTGACCATGCGGAAGGCACCCACGATCGCGGCGCTGAAGTCGGCGTCCCCGGTACCGGTGTTCAGTGCCCACGCCGCCGGGCGCGACCGCCAGGTCTGGGCTCCGGAGATGCACCTGCTCGACGGCCCCAGCGGCAAGCGCTGGTACATCTACTACTCCGCCGGCGGGGGCGACATCGAGGACCAGCGCGTGCACGTGCTGGAGAGCGCCGGCACCGACCCGCTCGGCCCGTACACGTACAAGGGCATGATCTTCGGCGCGAACAACTGGTGGGGCATCGACGGAAGCGTCGTCACCATCGGCGGCCGCCTGTACTTCGTCTGGTCGGGGGTGCCGACGCCGCAGTGGGCGGGGTCCAATCCGAGCATCTACATCGTCGCGCTGAGCAACCCGTGGACCGTCACTGGACCCCGGACACAGATCTCGACCCCCACCTACGCGTGGGAGAGGCAGGGCACTCCGATGAACGAGGGTCCGGTCGCGTTGCAGCACGACGGGAAGACGTTCATCTCCTACTCGGCGAGCGCCTGCCAGGGACCGGACTACAAGCTGGGCCTGCTCACCCTCACCGGCAGTGACCCACTGAGCGCGAGTTCATGGACGAAGAGCACCGAGCCCGCCTTCCAGCGCAGCGACGCGAACGGCGTGTACGGTCCCGGCCACAACGGCTTCTTCAAGTCCCCGGACGGCACCGAGGACTGGATCGTCTACCACGCCAACACCTCGTCCACGCAGGGTTGCGGCGCCACCCGCTCCACCCGGATCCAGAAGATCACCTGGAACGCGGACGGGTCGCCGAACCTCGGCGTGCCGGTGGCGACGAACACGGCGCTCACCGTGCCCTCCGGTGAACCGGCGGTGACCTACTACCGGTTGACCAACCGCAACAGCGGAAAGGTCATGGACGTCCAGGCACCCAACACCGACGACGGTGCGAAGATCGGCCAGTACTCCTCGAACGGCAGGCCCTGGCAGCAGTGGCGCTTCGTCGACGCGGGCAACGGTTACTTCCAGATCGAGAGCCTCAACAGCGGCAAGTGCCTGGACGTGAACGCCGCGTCCACCGCCGACGGCGCCGGCATCATCCAGTTCCGCTGCCACGCCAACGCGAACCAGCAGTTCTCCTGGGTCGCCACCGACGGGTACTTCCAGCTCAGGGCCCGCCACAGCGGCAAGTGCGTCAACGTCGTCGGCGCCTCGACCACGGACGCCGCCCTGCTGGAACAGCGCACCTGCGGCACGGCCACCAGCTTCCAGTGGTCGCGTTCCTGACGGCCTCTCAGGGGCGCACGACGACGGTCCATCCGGGGTTGTAGGTGTCCGGCACCGGGAATCGTTGCCAGTCACGCGCCCAGTGCGGTGGCCTCCGCTCGCGAAGGACCACCGCACTGGCGTGTGTCGGGGGGACCGTCTCCGTGACAGCGCAGCCCGCGGTGTAGGCGATGGGGATCGTCGAACTGTTCCCCGCGAGGACACACGGAGGACGCACCCCGTGCTCACGCAGCACGGAGACGATCCGGTCCCAGTCTCCGCGGGCCTGCTGCTGGATGCCCGCATGAGCGTGGACGAGACCGGCCTGGATGCCCCAGTGCCCGAGGAGTGCCAGGGCCAGCACCGCGGCTGTCGGCAGTGAACGGCGCGCGCGGGCCCGGTGGACGACGGCCAGGAGCCCGACAGCCGCGGGGAGCGCCAGCAGCGCGTACGCCGGCAGCAGGAACCGCGGCGCGGCGTAGGGGACGAGGAAGAGATACGGCGCCGCCGCGGCCACGGCCACCGCCACCGCCAGCCACAGCGGTGCAGCGGATCGGCGCGCCCGGCGCTCCGCCCACAGTCCCAGGCCGACCAGCAGCGGCAGCAGCACCCACCACTCCGTCACGGGCAGCGGTACGCCGTCGCCCGTACAGGGACGGCACAGCAGCGGGCCGTCCAGCGCGGTGAGATGGGCGCGCAGGGAGAAGACGGCCCGCAGGCCGCCCTGGACCTGGTCGGCCTCCGCTAGCCGGTTCCGCACCCCGCCGAACCGCACTTCGGCCTCGACGACCCAGGGCAGCGCACCCGCCACCAGTCCGGCCGCCACGGCCGACAGACGCCCCCTCAGGCGGCCGTGGCCGCGCAGTGCGGGCATCAGTACGGCCGCCAGGAGCAACGGCGCGGCGACGGCCACGCCGTCGTTGGGCCGCATCAGTGTCACCACCGCCAGGCCCGCCGCGACACCCGCGTACCGGGGACGCGGCGCGAGGAAGCAGCCCACCGCGGCGGTGGCACCCATCGCGGTGTAGTGGTTCGGCATCGCGGAACCGCCGTAGAACACGGTGATCCACAGGCTGCCGTACAGCCCGGCCGCCACCCACACCGTCGCCGGGCGGTGCACGATCCGCAGCCACGGCCGGAATCCCAGCCAGAGCGCACCACCGGCCAGCAGGAGCAGCCACACCCTCAGCAGTACCGTCGAGTCGCTCCAGGAGGCGATCGGAGCGAGCAGCAGGGGGACGCCGCGGGTACGCGGGGCGCTGAACGGGGTCGCGGGACCGTACGGGCCGAAGCGGCTGGCATACACGATCTCGTCCCAGCCGAGCGGCAGCGTGAGCGGTACGAGGACGGCCGACAGCAGGCAGAACCCGGCGGCCACGATCAACAGCTTCCGCTGGGCCGAGGCAGCCGTACGATCCGCGTTCATCCGACCCAGCCCAGCTTGCGCCGCCCTCGACGCACCGCTCCGCGGGCGAGGATGCCCGCGGTGGCGGTGAGCGCGGCAGCACGGTCGCGCCAGTCGGCCGGGCCGGGCGGTGGAGCAGCGGACCGCCCGGCCCGGTCCTCCAGCAGTGTGTCGAACAGGCGCTCGTAGCGGTCGGCGATGTCCTCGGGGGTGAATCGTTCCGCCGCACCGGTCCGGGCGGCCATGCCCATCTCGGCGCGCCGTCCGTCGTCCCGCATCAGCGCCACCAGCGCGTCGGACACACCCCGGGTGCTGTCGCGCGGGACCAGGAGGCCGTCCACACCGTGGCGGATGATCTCGCCGGGCCCGTGGGGGCAGTCGGTGCTCACCACCGGCAGGCCGCAGCGCATGGCCTCCACGATCGTCATTCCGAACGACTCGTGCGCGGAGGTCACCGCGGCGATGGAACCCTTGACCCACTCGGCCTCGATGGGAGTGGCCGCACCCATCAGGAAGACCCGGTCCCCCAGCCCGTGGTGGGCTATCCGGTCGGCTATCCGGGCGCGTTCCGGGCCGTCCCCGTAGATGCGCAGGGACCAGTCGGGGCAGGCCGCGCCCGCCAGGGCGAACGCGTCCACCAGCATCTCGTACCGCTTGACGCGGGCCAGCCGTCCCGCCGCGACGACGACCTTGGCCGCCGGGTCGGCCGGCGGCACCGCGGGTTCGGGGACGCTGTTGGGGATGGCCAGAACCTGGGTGTGCGGCAGCCTCATGCCGCGCCGGTGGTCGCGCGCGTCGGCCTCGGTCATGGTGACCAGGGCGTCGAGACCGCCGTACCAGCGCTGGAGTTCCGTCCGCAGGCGGTGCGGATGGTTGTCGTGGGTGAGGTGCTCCTGCCCAACGAGTACGGCATGTCGAGGACCGAATCGGGCCACCAGTGCGTTGAGTCCGGCCCTGGTGCCCACGATGACGTCTGCGTCCGTCTCCCGCAGCCAGTCGATGACCCGCCGCTCGGCGAGTTGGTGGTACTGCTCCGAGCGGCTGTCCCCCGTGGGGAAGAACTCTCCGGCCCCCAGGGCGAGCGGGTCCACCGTGTCCGCGGATCCCTTGCGCCGGTCCACCAGGGCCCGCAGCGGCACTTCCGGCGACCGCCCCAGTCGTGGCTTCTCGCGGTGCCGGAAGACCGACACGAGTTCCACCTGGTGTCGCCGTGCGAGCGTGTCGGCGAGTGTCATGGTCGTTCGTACGGTGCCGCCCACCGCGTAGGCGTTGTGCAGCAGGAAGGCGATGCGCATGTGCGGCGTCCCCCGGTTTTTCTGTGATGCGTCGCCTCAGCCGCGGTCGCTGTTCCAGCGGGCCTGTGGGAAGTCGATGTGCTTCGTGTCGGCGACGGTGTCGGTGCTGGTCGTCGTTCGGTCCGCCGCCGTGGTGTCCGGCCTGTGGCTGTCCCCCCGTGTGCTCCGGATGGTTCGACGTGCGGCGATGCCGCTACCGACGTTCACAGCCGACCAGTTGTCTGGCAGTCCCCTTCTGCCGCCGCATACAACTCCCGGGGCCCGGCTTCCTCACGTCTTGTCCGGGTGTGGGGTCGTTGCGGTTCCCGCAGCCTCACACAGCCCCGGCCAGTCCGCCGGGTGACGCAGTCGGCTGCGACTCCTGAAGACGACCGGGAAGAAATAGTCCGAATTATCCGCATAAGTAACATTGTGCTGGGAACTCCAATGCGCATGTCATGTCCGTCACGGCGTCATCCACGGGACCGGGGGCCGGCCCCACCGGTCCACCGGTCGCGAGCGCGCCCGCCCCGTGCCAAACTCACTGTTCGGGCGTCCCCCGCCGACGGTGCGCATCCAGCCGCCGTTCCCACCCGGGGACGGGGCACCAGGGTCCTTGCCCCCTTCCCCTCACTCCCCTCATTCCTCTCATTCCTCTCATTCCGCCGCGAGCGGTGCGCCGCCATGCCCGGCGCGTGTTCAGGGGGGCGATACGCCGTCGCCCAGCACGGAGGAGATCGCCATGACCACCGCCTTCTCACCGACCTGGCAGCACGCCGTCGTCACCGGCGGCGCGGGTTTCGTCGGTTCGCATCTGTGTACGGCCCTGTTGGACTCGGGCACCGAGGTCACCTGTGTCGACGACCTCAGTACAGGACGTGTCGACAACATCACCGCCCTGCTCGACCGCCCGGGGTTCACCCTGGTCGAGGCGAATGTCGCCGAGGGCATACCCGTCGACCTGCCCACCGACCTGGTGCTGCACTTCGCCTCCCCCGCGTCACCGGCCGACTATCTGCGATTGCCCCTGCACACGATGGAGACGGGCAGCCTCGGTACCCGTCACGCCCTGGAACTCGCCCACGCCCACGGCGCCCGCTTCCTGCTCGCCTCGACGTCGGAGGTGTACGGCGACCCGCAGCAGAATCCACAGGACGAACGCTACTGGGGCCATGTGAACCCGGTCGGGCCCCGCAGCGTGTACGACGAGGCCAAGCGGTTCGGTGAGGCGCTGACCACCGCCCACGCCGACGCCAGGGGCACCGACACCTGCATCGTGCGCCTGTTCAACACCTACGGTCCGCGCATGCGCGGCCACGACGGCCGGGCCGTGCCGACCTTCGTGCGGCAGGCCCTCGCCGGAGAACCCCTCACCGTCACCGGCGACGGCCGGCAGACCCGCTCGCTGTGCTACGTCGACGACACCGTACGAGGGGTGCTCGCGGCGGCGGCCCACGGCATGCGGGGCCCCGTCAACATCGGCAACCCGGGCGAGATCACCATGCTCGACCTGGCCCGGCTCGTCATCGCCCTCGCCGGTTCCGACTCCGAGATCCGCTTCATCGAACGCCCCACCGACGACCCGGCGTTGCGCTGCCCGGACATCACCCTCGCCCACGACAAGCTCGGTTGGGAGCCGCGGGTGGCGCCGGTGGACGGACTGCGGCGCACGATCGACTGGTTCCGCGCCGAAGCGGAGGCCGAGGCGCGCCGCACGACACCGGCCGCGCCCCACTGACTCCGATCCGCGGCGCGCGGCCGCCCGGGAACGCCCGTCGGCCCCGCGCGCCCGCCGACGGCGTCATCCCCTCGCCGAAAGGTCCCCCTTCATGCGCATTCTCGGAATCAACGCGCTGTTCCACGACCCCGCCGCCGCGCTCGTCATCGACGGCCGTACCGTCGCCGCCGCCGAGGAGGAGCGGTTCTCCCGCCGCAAACACGGCAAGCGGCCGGTGCCGTTCGCCGCGTGGGAACTGCCGGAGAAGGCCGCCTCCTGGTGCCTCACCCGGGCGGGCCTGCGCCCCCAGGACCTCGACGCGGTCGCCTACTCCTACGACCCCCGGCTCGCCCGTCCCGCCCACGAGATGGGCCTCGACGACCCCTGGGACCATCTGCGCCAGACCTACGCGCGCGAGGCCCCCGGCTTCCTCGGGACCGCGCTGCCCGGTCTGGATCCCGGCGTCGTCCGCTTCGTCCCGCACCACATGGCGCACGCCGCGTCGAGCGCGTTCGGCGCACCCGACGCCGGGGACTCCTCGGTGCTGGTGCTGGACGGCCGCGGTGAACGCGCCTCCCACCTGGCCGCCCGCCGCACCGACGACCGGCTGGAGGCGCTGTACGCGCAGGAACTGCCCCATTCCCTGGGGCTGGTGTACGAGGAGCTGACCGGGCACCTGGGATTCCTGCGCTCCTCCGACGAGTTCAAGGTGATGGCCCTCGCCTCCCACGGCACCCCGCGCATGCTGTCCGAGCTGCGCCGGTACGTGCATCCCACGGGTGACGGCGGGTTCCGCGCCACGGGCGTGCCCTGGCACGAGCTGTGCGCGCCGCGCGGCCCGGACGAGCCGTGGACGCGGGAGCACGCCGATGTGGCGGCGAGCGCGCAGGCCGTCCTGGAGGAGACAATGCTGGACCTGGTGCGCTGGCTGCACGGCCGGACCCACGACAGCACGCTCACCCTGGCCGGCGGTGTCGCCCTGAACTGCGTCGCCAACTCCCGTGTCGCCCGTGAGGGCCCCTTCTCCCGGGTGTGGGTGCAGCCCGCGGCCGGCGACGCCGGAACGGCTCTCGGCGGAGCGCTGCTGCTCGCGGCCGGGGAGGGCGACGACCCGGAACCGATGCCCGGCGCCGATCTGGGCCGCGACTGGTCGGACGCCGAGCTGGGGGCGTGGCTGAAGACGGCGGGCGTCCCGTTCGAGCGGCCGGCGGACATCGCGGCCACCGTGGCGCGGGCGCTGGCGGACAACGCCATCGTCGCCTGGTTCCAGGGCCGTTCCGAGTACGGGCCGAGGGCGCTCGGTCACCGCTCCCTGCTGGCCCACCCCGGTCACGCCGGGAACCTGGAGCGCCTCAACGACGTCAAGGGCCGCGAGCAGTTCCGGCCGGTGGCGCCCATGGTGCTCGCCGAGCGCGCCGGGGAGATCTTCGACGGTCCGCTGCCCAGCCCGTACATGCTGTTCGTGCACGACGTGGCCCCCGAGTGGCGTGAGCGCATACCGGCGGTCGTGCACGTGGACGGCACGGCCCGCATCCAGACCGTGGACGCGGGGCGGGAGCCGCTGGTGGCCCGCGTGCTCGGGGAGTTCGAGCGGCTGACGGGGCTGCCGGTCGTCGTCAACACCAGCCTCAACACCGCGGGCCGTCCGATGGTGGACGATCCGCGCGACGCCCTGGAGTGCTTCGGCTCCTCCCCCGTCGACCTGCTCGCCATCGGCCCGTACGCGGTACGCCGCCCGGGCCTGTTCGGCGCCGCCGGGGGCGAGGAGGTGGCGCGATGAGCGAGTTCACCCGCCAGGGGCGGCACCCCGGCGCCCGCGGTGACTCCGGCGACGGTGGCGGCGCGTACGCCGTGGTGGTCCCGACCCTGGGGCGGCCGAGCCTGGGGACGTGTCTGGACGCGCTCGCCCGGTCCGAGGGGCCGATGCCGGTGCGGGTGGTCCTCGTCGACGACCGTCCCGAGCCGGACCTGCCCCTGGAACACGAGGTCCCCCCGCCGTTGCGGGGCCGGACGACCGTGGTGAGGGGCCGCGCGGCGGGCCCGGCCGCCGCCCGCAACACCGGCTGGCGGGCCGCGGGCGCGGTGCCCTGGATCGTGTTCCTCGACGACGACGTGGTGCCCGGCCCCCGCTGGGCGGACGACCTCGCCCTGGACCTCGCCACGGCGCCCCCGGACAGCGCCGGGGTCACCGCCCGTATCGAGGTGCCCCTGCCGGCCGGGCGGCGGCCCACGGACTGGGAGCGCAACACGGCGGGCCTGGCGACGGCCCGGTGGATCACCGCCGACATGGCCTACCGCCGGGAGGCCCTGGAGTCCGTCGACGGCTTCGACGAGCGGTTCCGGCGGGCCTTCAGGGAGGACGCGGACCTCGCGCTGCGCGTCCTCGGCGCGGGCTGGACGCTCACCGACGGGACCCGGACCACCCGGCACCCGGTGCGGCCCGCGGACCGCTGGGTCTCCCTGCGGCTCCAGGCGGGCAACGCCGACGACGTGCTGATGACCCGGCGGCACGGCCGTGACTGGTGGGGCCGGGCGGGGGCGCCACGGGGGCGCCTGCCCGGACACCTGGCGGTGACGGCGTTCGCCGCGACGGGACTGGCCTGCGCCGCGCTCGGCCGACCGCGCGCCGCCGCGCTGTGCGCCGCCGGATGGCTGGCCGGAACCGCCGAGTTCGCGCTGGCCCGGATCCTGCCGGGGCCGCGCACCCGCGAGGAGATCGTGAGCATGGCGCTGACGAGTGCGGCCATCCCGCCCGCCGCCGTCTGGCACCGGCTGCGCGGCCAGGTCACGCACCGGGGCACGGCGCGGTTCCGGGCGGCGGCCTCGACGCGGGTGGACCTCGAGGAACGGGTGGACCTGGAGGAAGGGGTGCCCTCATGACCGGCGTCCCGACGCGCCCCTGGCTGCTCGGCACGCCCGCCCCGGTCGCGGGCGAAATGGGTGCCGGCCTGCCGGAGGCCGTCCTCTTCGACCGGGACGGCACGCTGGTGGTGGACGTCCCCTACAACGGCGACCCCGAGCGGGTCGAGCCCCTGCCCCTGGCCCGGGAGGCCGTCGCGGCCGTACGCGCGCGGGGCGTCCCCGTCGGTGTCGTGAGCAACCAGTCGGGCGTCGCCCGGGGCATGCTGACGTACCGTCAGGTCGATGCCGTGCGGCGGCGCGTCGACGAGCTGTTCGGCCCGTTCGACGTCTGGGCGGTGTGTCCGCACGGCCCGGACGACGGCTGTGGATGCCGCAAGCCCGCCCCGGGCCTGGTGCTCGCCGCGTGCGCCCGGCTCGGCGTGCGGGCCGCGCGGACGGTCGTCATCGGCGACATCGGCTCCGACCTGACCGCCGCCCGTGCCGCGGGCGCGCGCGGGGTGCTGGTGCCGACCCCGGTGACCCGGGCCGAGGAGATCGCCGCCGCCCGCCGAGCCGCCGACGGCGTGGCCGCCGACCTGGCCGATGCCGTACGGCTGGTGCTGGGCCCGGGTGCCGAGGGCGACCGCCCGGCCGCGGTGGGCGCGGGAGGCCGGCGATGAGCACCGCCGCTCCCCTCCCCCGCAGTCTCGTCGTGCGGCTGGACAGCGCCGGTGACGTGCTGCTGGCCGGTCCCGCCGTCCGCGCGGTGGCGGCGGGCTCCTCCCACACGGCACTGCTGTGCGGGCCGCAGGGGGCCGCGGCCGGGCGGCTGCTGCCGGGGGTGGACGAGGTGCTCGTGTACGACGCGCCGTGGGTGGGCTTCGAACCCGCCCCCGTGTCACGCACTGCCACCGAAGGGCTGGTCCAGCAGGTGGCGGCACGCCGCTTCGACCGCGCCCTGGTGCTGGTGTCGTACCACCAGAGCCCGCTGCCGGTGGCGCTGCTGCTGAAGCTGGCCGGCGTCGGTCACGTCGCCGCCGACAGCGAGGACTACCCCGGCGGGCTGCTCGACCTGCGCCACCGGCGGCTGCCGCACCGTCACGAGGCCCTGGCGGCCCTGGACCTGGTGCGGGACGCGGGCTTCGTGCTGCCGGACGGCGACGACGGGGCGCCGCGCGTCCTGCCGCCGCCGGACATGACGTCCCTGACCGGGACCGAACCGTACGTGGTGCTGCACCCGGGGGCCGCCGTACCGGCCCGCGCCTGGAGCCCCGACCGGGCGGCACGGGCCGCGGCCGCCCTGTCCGCGGCGGGCCACCGCGTGGTGGTCACCGGAGGGCCCGACGAACGCGACCTGACGTCGTACGTGGCGGGCGGACACGCCCTGGACCTCGGCGGCGCCACCGGTCTGCGGCAGCTGGCGGGGGTCCTGGCCGGGGCGCGCGTGGTGGTGGCCGGCAACACCGGGCCGACGCACCTCGCCGCCGCGGTCGGGACCCCCGTCGTCTGTCTGTTCGCGCCGGTCGTGCCGGCCGAGCGCTGGCGCCCCTACGGCGTGCCGCACGTGCTGCTCGGGGACCAGGGCGCCGCGTGCGCCGGGAGCCGGGCCCGGCGGTGTCCGCTGCCGGGGCACCCCTGCCTGGACGGTGTCGCCGACCGGCAGGTCCTCGCCGCCGTCTCGGCCCTCGGCGACAGGGCGAACGACCGCACCGAACGAGGAGCGACCGTATGAACATCCTGCTGTGGCATGTGCACGGCTCGTGGACGACGGCCTTCGTGCAGGGCCCCCACACCTATCTCGTTCCCGTGACGCCCGACCGGGGACCCGACGGCCTCGGCCGCGCCCGGACGTTCTCCTGGCCGGCCTCGGTGCACGAGGTGCCCCCCGAGGAGCTGCGGGACAGGCCGGTGGACCTGGTGGTCCTCCAGCGGCCGCACGAACTCGCCCTCGCCGAACGCTGGCTGGGCGGCCGTCGACCAGGACGCGATGTGCCCGCCGTCTATCTGGAGCACAACGCGCCGGACGGCGACGTACCGCGGACCCGGCACCCGTGCGCCGACCGCGGCGATCTCACGCTGGTCCACGTCACCCACTTCAACCGGCTGTTCTGGGACTGCGGCACCACTCGCACGGAGGTGATCGAGCACGGCGTCGTCGACCCCGGGCACCAGTACACGGGACGGCTCGCCCGTGCCGCCGTCGTCGTCAACGAACCCGTGCGGCGGGGCCGGTACACCGGCACCGATCTGCTGCCCGCCCTCGCGGAGGCGGCGCCCCTGGACGTGTTCGGCATGGGCACGGAGGGGCTGGCCGCCCACCTCGGCCTGCCGGAGGACCGCTGTCGCTGCGCCGACCTGCCCCAGAACCATCTGCACCCCGCCATGGCCCAGCGCCGCCTGTATCTGCATCCGGTGCGCTGGACGTCGCTCGGCCTGTCCCTGCTGGAGGCGATGCATCTGGGGATGCCGGTCGTGGCGCTCGCGACCACCGAGGCCGTCGAGGCGGTCCCGGCGGGCGCGGGCACCCTCTCCACCCGGCCCGAGGTGCTCGCCCGGGCCGTACGGCACTACCTGGAGGACCCCGCGGCGGCGGCCGAGGACGGCGCGCGCGCCCGGCAGGCGGCCCTCGAACGGTACGGACTCAAGCGCTTCCTGGACGACTGGGAGCGCGTGTTGACGGAGGCCCGCTCATGAACTCGATCCTGACCCCCTTCCGGCTCGGCGGCATCGCCTCCGCTCCGCGGTCCAGGTCCATCGCCCTGGTCTCGGAGCACGCGAGCCCGCTCGCCGTCCTCGGCGGGGTGGACGCGGGCGGCCAGAACGTCCATGTCGCCGCCCTCGCCGCCGCGCTCGCCGACCGGGGCCACGAGGTCACGGTCTACACCCGCCGGGACGCGCCGGACCTGCCCGACGAAGTGCCGCTGCGCCACGGGGTGACCGTGCACCATGTGCCCGCGGGTCCGCCGGAGTCGCTGCCCAAGGACGAACTCCTGCCCCACATGGGGGACTTCGGCCGCCATCTGGCCCAGGTGTGGCGGTCGGGGCCGCCGGACGTGGTCCACTCCCACTTCTGGATGTCGGGCGTCGCCGCGCTGCGGGCCACCCGGGAGCTGGGGCTGCCGCTGCTGCACACCTACCACGCCCTCGGCACGGTGAAGCGACGGCACCAGCAGCTCGCCGACACCAGTCCGCCGCAGCGGATCGCCCTGGAGCGGGAGGTGGGCCTCGCCTGCGACCGGGTCGTGGCGACCTGCCGGGACGAGGTCGACGAGCTGGCCCGGATGGGTGTGCCGTCGAGCAAGGTGAGCGTCGTGCCCTGCGGGGTCGACACCGAGCTGTTCACCCCGCGCGGTCCGGCCATGGCGCGCGGGCCCCTCCCCCACCGGGTGCTGCAACTGGGCCGGCTGGTGCCGCGCAAGGGCGCCGCCGTCTCGGTCACCGCCCTCGCCCTGCTGCCCGACACCGAGCTGGTCGTGGCCGGCGGCCCCCCGGCGGACCGGCTGGACGACGACCCCGAGGTCCGCAGGCTGCGTGCCCTCGCCGACGAGGTGGGCGTCGCCGACCGGGTCCGCTTCACGGGCGGCGTGCCCAGCCGGGAGGTGCCGCCGCTGCTGCGGGGCGCCGACGTGGTGGTGTGCCCCGCGGACTACGAGCCGTTCGGCATCGTGCCGCTGGAGGCGATGGCGTGCGGCCGGCCGGTGGTCGCCAGCACGGTGGGCGGTCAGCTCGACACCGTCGCCGACCCCGGCACCGGGCGGTTGGTGCCGCCCCGCGACCCCGGGGCACTGGCCCGTGCCGTCGGGGAACTCCTCGCTGATCCCGAGGCCCGCGCCACCTGCGGGGAGACCGGCCGGCGCCGCGTGCTGCGCCGCTACTGCTGGGACCGGGTGGGCGCGGCCACCGAGGCGGCCTACGAGCAGGTCGTCGACGCCCGCCCCGCCATGACCGGCGTGGTCTGACGGCCCCGCCCCACGGCACTGCGACCCCGAACCCCCACAGGTCCGAAGGAGGTGCGGGTCAGGCCGCCGTCCCCCGGGACGCGGCGCACCCGATCGCCATGACCGAATCCCGCGTACTCGACGCCGCGCAACTGCACTGCCGATCCCTCGAACAGGCGCTCGGCCGACTCCGTCGGGAGGGCCTCGGCCGGATCGCGGAGTGGGGCGGGCTCCTCGCCGACGTCCTGCCGTCCGGCGGTCGGCTGCTCGCCGCGGGCAACGGCGGCAGCGCCGCCCAGGCCCAGCACCTCACCGCCGAACTGGTGGGCCGCTACCGGCGGGAACGCCCCGCGTACTCGGCGATCTCGCTGCACGCCGAGACATCCAGCGTGACGGCCATCGGCAACGACTACGGCTTCGACCACGTCTTCGCCCGCCAGGTCTCGGCGCACGGCCGTCCCGGTGATGTGCTCCTGCTGCTGTCCACGTCCGGCCGCAGCGCCAACCTGATCACCGCGGCCGTCACCGCCCGCCGGGCCGGGCTGCGGGTCTGGGCGATGACCGGGCCCTCACCCAACCCGTTGGCCGACGCCGCCGACGAGACGCTGGCCATCGGCTCCGACAGCACGGCCACCGTGCAGGAGACCCACCTCGTGGCGGTCCACCTGCTGTGCGAGTGCTTCGACGCCGCGGTGGCCGCGCCGCCGCTCGGCGCCGCCGTGGCCGCGGGGACGCCCCGCCCGGTGCCGGTCCACGGGAGGGCGTCATGACCGGGGCGCACGGGAGGAACGGCTCGCGGCGGGCGGGCGGGCCGCACGGCGTCTCCGGGCCGCTCGTGGTCGTCGGGGACGTGCTGCTCGACGAGGACGTGGAGGGCACGGCCACCCGGCTGGCCCCCGACGCGCCCGCGCCCGTCGTCGACGTCACCGGCAGCCGCCGCCGGCCCGGTGGCGCCGGACTGGCCGCCGCGCTGGCCGCCGGCCACGGCCGTGAGGTGGTGCTGGTGACCGCCCTCGGCGAGGACGAGGCGAGCGACGCCGTGCGGCGGGAGCTGCGCGGCCGGGTCCGGCTCGTCGAACTGCCGCTGGAGGGCACCCTCCCCGTGAAGACCCGGGTGCTCTCGGGCGGCCGTCCCCTCCTGCGGATGGACCGGGGCGGCGGCACGCCCGGCGCGCCCAGCACGGCCGTACGGCAGGCCCTGGAGCAGGCCGGCACGCTGCTCGTCGCCGACTACGGGCGCCGCACCGCCGACGCCGTGCGGGACCAGCTGGCGGCGTTGGCCCCCCGTACGCCGCTGGTGTGGGACCCGCATCCCCGGGGCGGGCCTCCGGTGCCCGGCGCCCGTCTGGTGACGCCGAACGCGGCGGAGGTGCGCGGCCTGTGCGCCGAGGAGGACGGGGCCGGCGGAGACGGGAACGCGGCGTACGGTCGCGGCGGCGCGGCGGGGGCCGGGGCCCCGGCTTCCGGTGGCGGCAGCTCGCTGCGCGCGTACGCCGAGCGGGGCGCGGGGCTGGCCGCCCGGTGGCGGGCGGCGGGGGTCGCGGTGACGCTGGGCGAGCGCGGTGCGCTGCTGACGCGGCCCGGCGGCGGGACGCCGATGCTCGTTCCGGCGCCGTACCGGGCCGTGGGCGATCCCTGCGGTGCGGGCGACTGCTTCGCGGCGACGGCGGCCGTGGCGCTCGCGGACGGCGCGCTCCCGGAGGAGGCGGTCCAGCGGGCCGTCGCCGAGGCCGCCGCGTTCGTGTCGGCGGGCGGCGCGGGCAACCCCGGGCTCTGGCGCCGGGACCGTGCGCCCCGCCCGCCGGACGAGTCCGCCGCCGACGCGTTCACGCTGGCGGAGCGGGTGCGGGCGCGCGGGGGCACGGTGGTGGCCACCGGCGGCTGCTTCGACCTGCTGCACGCCGGTCATGTGGGCCTGCTGGAGAGCGCCCGGCGCATCGGCGACTGTCTGATCGTGTGCCTCAACTCGGACGCGTCCCTCACCCGCCGCAAGGGCCCCGGGCGTCCGCTGACTCCGCAGGCCGACCGGGTCCGTGTGCTCACCGCCCTCGGCAGTGTCGACGCGGTCGTGGTCTTCGAGGAGGACACCCCCGAGGCGCTGCTGCGGCGGCTGCGGCCCGACGTCTGGGTCAAGGGCGGCGACTACGCCGTCCAGGACCTCCCCGAGGCGGACGTCCTGCGTGGCTGGGGCGGACAGGCGGTCGTCCTGCCCTACCTCGACGGCCGCTCCACGACCCTGCTGGCCCGCCGGGCGGCCCGCGCCGCCGTACGCGTGGGACCGGCCGGTCCCACCGGGCCCGCCGGACCGTCCGGGGGCTGAGCGGTGGGCCGCATGGAACCGCAACCGTGGGAGCCGGGCGCCGGGGCCCGGGCGCACCGCCCCGCCGTGCTGGTCCTGCGGGCGCTGGGGCTCGGGGACCTGTTGACCGCCGTCCCCGCGTTGAAGGCCCTGCGACGGCGGCTGCCCGGCCATGAGATCGTGCTCGCCGCCCCGGAGCGGCTGGCCCCGGCGACGGCGGCGACCGGCCTGGTGGACCGGCTGCTGCCCACGTCCGCGGCCGGGCGGGAGGTCCCGGCGGACCTCGCGTGGACCGGGCCGCCGCCCGACCTCGCGGTGGACCTGCACGGCAACGGCCCGCCCAGCCATCTGCTGCTCCGGCGCCTGGGTCCGCGCCGGCTCCTCGCGTACGCGCACCCGGGGACGCCGGATGTGCTCGGGCCGGTGTGGCGGGAGGACGAGCACGAGCGGGATCGCTGGTGCCGGCTGCTGCGCTGGTACGGCGTCGAGGCGGACCCGGACGACCTGGGCGTCCCGGCGCCGACGGCACCCTCGCCGGCGCCCGGCGCGGTCGTCGTGCATCCCGGGGCGGACGCCGGGGCACGGCGCTGGCCGGGGGAACGGTTCGCCGCCGTGGCCGGGGAACTGCGGCGCCGGGGCCAGGAGGTGGTGGTGACGGCGGGGGCCGGTGAGGAGGCGGGGGCCCGATTTGTGGCCGCGACGGCGGGGTTGCCGCCGTCCGCCGTGCTGGTCGGCGCGGACGGCGACCTGCCGTTCGACCGGCTGGCCGCGCTTGTCGCGGGCGCCCGCTGTGTGATCGTCGGCGACACGGGCCCGGCGCATCTGGCCACCGCCCTCGGTACCCCGTCGGTCGTCCTGTTCGGCCCGGTGGCCCCCCGTCTGTGGGGACCGCCGGCCACCCCACGCCACCGGGTCCTGTGGCACCCCGGCGGCGACCCGGCCCCGCGCCCCGGCGACGCCCACGGCCGCCTGCCCGACGAGCGTCTCCTCCGCATCACGGCCGACGAGGTCGTCGAGGCCACCCTCGCGGTCCTCAGCCACGACGAGCCCGGCGGGCCCGCTCCCGGCAGCTGGCCGGCGGACAGGAACAGCCGGGCGGGGAGAAGGAACGACAGCCGAGCGGCCAAGCCGGACGGTCGGCCGGCCGAGCGGCACAGCGGGGTACTGCCCTCGGAGGCCCTGCAGTGAGGGGGCGGGGGTCCGGGCGGGCCGGTCGTGGGGCGAGACGGGCGCGAGTGGTCGGGGGGTCCGCTCGGGTGTCGGGGTGGGCGCGGGGCGCTGGGCGATCCCTTCGTGTGTCGGGGCGGTCAGGCCGCTGTGCTCAGTCCCGGGTGTGCGGCTGCCGTCTTGTCGTGGGCGGGGCCGGGCTCGGGGGTGAAGCCCCGTACCGCGTGTTCCTCGGCGTCCGGGACCAGCGCGGTCGTGGTCCGGCGGCGGCGCAGGGCGAAGCCCGCCGTGATGGTGGCCGCGATGAGGAGGCCGCCGGTGACGAGAGCGCCGCGCGGGCCGGCGAGTTCCATGAGGAGGCCGAGCAGCGGCGGGCCGGCGAGGCCCCAGCCGGTGCTGATGCTGCCCCAGACACCGAGGACCCGGCCCCTGAGGTGGGCGGGCGGATCGGTCTGGAGGACCGTGGTGCCCGCGGTGTCGGAGACGGACTCCACCACGGCCATCGGCAGGACCAGGACCAGGAGCACCGCCAGCGACGGGGAGAACCCGGCCACCGCCTGGAGCAGCGCTCCCCCGGCCGCCAGGACGCCGACCAGGCGGACGGACGGTCTGCGCAGCCGGGCGCCGAGGACCGCCCCCAGGATGCCGCCGACGGCGAGCACCGTGGAGACCGTGCCGAACGCCCCGGCGCCGCCCGCGAGGGGCCCGGTGACGAGCACGGCCAGCGTCAGCCCGTAGTTCCGTCCGAACATCGAGCTGATCCCGGTGATACCGGCGAGCGCGACGAGCCGGGGCCGGCGGAAGAAGTAGACCAGCCCCTGCCGCACGGTCATGTCGGTGTGGTGACCATGACGCTCCCCCGTGGCCGCCGACGTTGTCCTCGTCCCGGAGGCCGCCTTCGCCCCCGTCCGCGTGCCGCGCTGAGCGGGGATCACGGGGTGGGCGGCGGCAGTCCGGGACGTCTGGACCGCCTCGTGCACGGGACGGAGGAACGGGATGACCGAGGCGACGAACAGGAAGGACAGCCCGTTGGCGGTGTACGCGGCGGCCGTCCCGAGGAACCCGACGGTCACCCCTGCCAGCGCCGTCCCGGCGAGCCGCCCGGCGCTGTGCACAAGCGAGCCGACACCGATGGCCGAGGGCACGTCCTCCTTGCGCACGAGGTCGTTGCCGAGGAGCGCGCAGGCGGGACCGTCGACCGTGGCCACGAGGCCGGTCACGGCGGCCAGCACCATCAGCACGGTCACGTCGAGCCGGTCCGTGGCGACGAGGGCGGCGGTCACGAAGGCCACCGCGCCGAGCACCGCCTGGCTGACCGCGGCGGTCGTCCTGCGGGGCCAGCGGTCCACGGCGGCACCGCCCACGAGGCTGACGAGCAGCGCGGGCGCGGCCTGGACGGAGATGGACAGGCCGGTCGCGGCGGCCGAGCCCGTGATCTGGAGCACCAGGAGGTTCTGGACGGTGAGCTGCATCCAGGTCCCGGCGTTGGAGAGGAAGTTCGCGAGGGACCACCAGCGCATGCTGGGGTACTTCAGGGAACGCCAGGGCGAGCGCGAGGCGGGGGCGGGCGCGGGGCCCAGAAGTGAAGAAGAAGGCACGGTGAGCTACTCGGAGACGGGTCCGTGGACTCGGGCAGGGCGGGGCGAGGGGTACGGCTGCGAGGTCTCGGAACGCCGGCTGCGCTGCACGGCCGCTCCACCGGATCGCTCCGGAGGCCGCCCCGGTGGACCGGTGTCCCACGACGGCTGCGGCGTGGGCCCGTCCCGGGCACGGCATCGCCCATCGTGGCAGACGGGAGGGCCAGGCCCTCCGGGGACCGCGGTGAGCCCGCTCGGCCACCCGCCCAACTGCCCGCGGCCGAGGCGCTTTTGCCCCACCGGGTGGGCTTGCTCACAGCCGCCGCACCGCCGAACCACCGCCCCGGCCGGGAGTGACCGGGACGACACCGCCACGGGGCCCACACACCCGGTCGATCGCCCGACCGGCCCTGAAAGGCGGTGCGCATGACATCCGTGAGGTTCGGCCGGGGCTTCGGGACGTTTCCGCAGGGATGATCGGGTACTCGCAGCGTGAACCACGTACATCCGGAACAAAACGGGCAAAGGTGTTCCCGGTGGCCCGGAAGACCGGGAAGGAGCATCGCGATGAGTCAGGCGACACGGACCCGGTCCGCCTCCGCCGAGCGGACGGACATGGATCTGCTCTCCATCTACCTCAACGACCATCTGGCCGGCGCGACCGCAGGCGTCGATCGCGCCCGCCATCTGGCCCGGTCCTGCCAGGGCACCGACCTGGGCCCCACCCTGGGAGTGATCGCGGGCGAGATCGCCAAGGACCGGCGCAGCCTGACGGACATCATGCACAGGCTGCACATCCCGGCGCGCCGCTACAAGATCGGCCTGGGCTGGGCCGCGGAGAAACTGGGGCGGCTCAAGACGAACGGCAGGCTGGTACGCCGTTCCCCGCTGAGCACGGTCGCCGAACTGGAGGTGCTGCGCGTCGGCGTCACCGGCAAGATCGCGTGCTGGGAGACCCTGCGGCACCTCTGCGAGAGCGACGAACGTCTCGAACCCGACGTGCTCGACGATCTCCTCCACCGGGGCCACCGGCAGCTGAACGCCCTGGAGGAACTGCACCGGGAGCAGACCACGTCCACCTTCCGCACCGCCGACCCGCACGGTCAGGGAGCACAGTGATGAGCGAACAGACCCCGTCCCAGGCAGAGGGCGAACCGGACAACGGCACCGACATCGACACCGGCCGCGAACCGGCCCCCGACGAGCAGGTGCCCCGCACCACCCCGTCCCAGGCCGAAGGCGAACGCGACGACGAGGCCGAGGGCACCGACGCCGGCACCGACAGCACCACCAGCCGAGGCGACAGCGACAGCGGTGCGGGAGACGGCGACGACCGCCCCTGACACGACGAATCCGACGACGCCATGAACACCCGAGACGAACTTCCCGTCCTGCGGACCCTGGAGGAACTCGCGGACCTGGTACGGCGCACCTCCGGTCTCCATGTCCGCTGGTCGAACGGCCCCGACGCGGACCGCGCCCTCGCCACGAGCAGGGACGGCCTCACCGGCGTCCGGCTGCCGGGGCTGTCCGCCAACCCGCTCGACCTGGAGCCCTGGTGGGAGGACCGGCCGGTCGAACTGTGGGTGGCACGCCGCCTGTACGACTACTCGCACCTTCCGCGCGAGAAGGGGCCGGGAGTCCGCCCCTGGATCCTGCGCGGCCGGGTGAAGGGCCGGGGGCCCGACAACGAACCGCTCCTCGGTGACATCGAGCCCGTCGGCTGGATAGACGAGGCGCTCATCAAGGAGGCCCGGGAGACGGTCGACCGCCAGGAAGGCGCATGGGGCCCCATGCAACGCGACGGCGACGAGCCGTCCAAGGGCACCACCGACAACACCGACGGCGGCACCCCCGGCGGGGACACGACCCCCGGCGGGGACACGACCGACTGACCCCCACCCCGCTCCCCGCCAACCGGCTGTCGCCCGAACATCAGCTCCGGCTACCGGATTTCCGGGGCGCGTGCCGCGAGTTCGGCGAGGGGCGCTCCTGTGAGGCGGCAGACCGTCCACTCCTCCAGGAGTTCGGCGCCGAGTGACTTGTAGAAGCCGATCGCCGGGTCGTTCCAGTCGAGGACCCACCACTCGAAGCGCTCGAACCCGTCCCGGCGGCAGATCGCGGCGAGCGACGCGAGCAGGGCCTTGCCGTGTCCGCCGCCGCGGGCCGTCGGCCGTACGTAGAGGTCCTCCAGATGCATGCCGCGCGTACCGGTCCAGGTCGAGAAGCGGGGGAACCACAGGGCGTAGCCCACGGTCCCGCCGGTCTCCTCGTCCTCGGCGATCAGGGCGTACGCGGCGGGGTGCTCGCCGAACAGGGCCTCACGGAGCTGCTCCTCGGTCGCCCGCGCCTGCTCCACCGCCCTCTCGTACTCGGCGAGTTCGCGGATCATCGCGCGGATGTCCGCGACGTCGTTCACAGTGGCTGCCCTGATCATGCCGGAGATCATCGGTCACCGGATCGGACGGTGTCCACCCGGACGACGGCTCGACTCGGCGTCGTCGGCGCCTCACGGCGAGCGTCGGTCGGGGGCCGGCGGTGGCGGTGGTGGGTTCAGACCAGCACGCAGTCCTGGATGACCTTGCGCGCCACCAGCCGCCGCGCTTCGTCCAGTTCGCCCTCGATGGCGTCGGCCTCCGGGCCACCGAGGGTGACCGTCGCCGGCCGACCGGTGTCCCGGGACAGCCGGGCGATACGCGGATCGTCGGCATCGGCATCGGCATCGGCATCGGCGCCGGCCGGGCCGCCCGGCTCGCGGTCGGGCAGGGCGGCCGCGTGGGCGGCGACCTTCGTCCAGAAGTCCCGCTCCGCGTTCCGTACCGCCTCGCCGCGACCGAAGGTACGGGCGGCGATGGCCAGGCGGTGCATCTCGGTGCCCACGCTGTCGGCGGACCGCCGGTCGCGCAGCAGGGAGGCCGGCGCCGGGGCGGAGGCGACCCGGGCCGCCTCGGCGTCCGCCCGGAACTCCGCGTACCGCGCCGCCGGGCGCGTGAGCCGGACCAGCGCTCGGGCCAGGCCCTTCATCACCAGGTGCGGGATCCACAGGACGTAGTTCGCGAGCCGTCCGCGCTTCTTGACATCGCGGGTGGCCTCGGACACCGTGCCCGCGTGGTAGGCGGCCGGGGCCCCGTCCCAGATCCCCGCCGGCGCGTCGGCGCGGGCCGCCGCCAGGTCGATCCCGCCGTTCAGCGAGGTGAGCGCCGTACCGACCAGCGTGCCCCGCCGGACGTCACCGCCGAAGCACACCAGTTCCTGCGCGAGCGCGGCGACCCGCTGCTCCGGACCTGACGTCACCCACAGCGGAAGCCCGAGGTCCAGCACCCGGTGGCGGCGGATGCCGTACGCACGGACCCGTACGGCGAAGTCCGCGGTGACGCGCACGGTGTCGACGCGCCGCTCACCGACCTCGTCCGCGATCGTGTCCAGCAGCGTGAACAGGGCCGGCGCCTGCGCACGGCGCAGGACGGGCCAGTCGGACCCGAGGCCCCCTGTGCGGGGCCGCAGTTGGGCGGCGACGCCGAGCAGTACCAGCCCGATCAGGGGCTGCACGACCGTCGCCCACCCGAACACGATCAGGGCCAGACCGCCGATCAGCAACCCCGCCACGACGAGGTGGGTCGCACACGCGACGCCGTAGGCGACCGCAGTGGCCGTTCTCCCCCTGCCGGGCGCCGCGTTGTCCGCCGCAGCCGCCATCTGTGTCCGCCCCATGATGCCCTCCCCGTCGGCTGCGGAGATCATATGCGCGGGCCCCGCTCCCCATGCCCGGACCGACGGCGGGCCCGGTGCGTCGTGCACCGGGCCCGTCGCTCGCGCAGTCCCCGTCCCCACGGGAGGCGCGCTCACCACATGCCGCTCGCATGTGGGGTCGAGGATCGCCGTGCCGGGGGGCCGTGACCGGTTCGCCGTGCCAGTTGTCGCCGCTCCCGTGGGGACATCGTGATACCCGTGGGGCCGGTGGGAAAAGGGGGAAAGAGGGGTTACTGAGGGGTCCTCACACTCCCTGCACAGTCGGTGAGTTGCTCAGCCCGTGAGGCCCGCGCGATCGCAGGCGCGGCGGAGCCCGGGGGTGCAGATCTGGTCGACGGTGTAGACGCCGTCGTCGACAAGGGTCGGCTCGATGGTGCCGACCGTCACGGGGGTCGGCGCGAGCAGCACGGTGGGGATGTCCTCGGTGGTGGGGCTGTCGGTCGTGGTGGTGGCGATGTCGTCGAGGTCCTCCCCGCGGCCCAGGGCGACGGCCATGCGGGCCGCCGCGGACGCCTCCGCCTGGAAGGGCTTGTACACCGTCATGGACTGCTCGCCCCGGACGATGCGCCGCACGGCGTCGAGGTCGGCGTCCTGTCCGGTGACGGGGGGCAGTTCGCGCACGCCGGCCTTCTTGAGGGCGGAGATGACGCCCGCGGCGATGGCGTCGTTGGCGGCGAGGACACCGTCGATGCGCCGGGGCCCGAGGGCCGCGATGGCGGCGGCCATGTTGGCGTGGGCGTTGTCCGTGCTCCACCCCTGGGTCTGGTACTCCCTGCCGATCTTCACCTTGCCCTTGATGACGGACAGGGCGCCCTCCCGGTACCAGGCGGCGTTGGGGCTGGCCGGGTCGCCGTTCATCATGACGACGGTCCCGCCCTTCGCGTCGCGGCCCATCGCCTTCAGCAGGGCCGCGCCCTGGAGCCGGCCGACCTGTGCGCCGTTGAAGGAGACGTAGCCCGAGATCGGGCCTTCGGCCAGCCGGTCGTAGGCGACGACATGGACGCCGGCGCGGCGGGCCTCCTGGATCGAGGAGCGGATCGCCCGGGTGTCGGCGGCGTCGAGGATCAGGACCTCGGCCCCCTTGGTGATCATCGAGGTGACCTGTTCCCGCTGGCGGGCCGCGTCGTTCTCGGCGTTGGCGTACTGCACGGTGCAGCGCCGGCACAGTTCCCGGACGCGCTTTTCGATCAGCGGCTTGTCGGAGTGCTCCCAGCGGGGGATCGCTCCGCTCGGCAGGAGCAGGCCGACGGTGAAGCCGCCGTCCGTGCCCGGCTCGTCGCCCCCTCCGCAGGCGGCCGCGGACAACGCCATGAGCGCGGTGACGACCGCCGCGCCGACCTGTCGCGTGCGTGTTCTCATGACAGGTCCCTCGGTTCCGTTCGGGCTCCCGGGGCCGCCGCGCGGCGCGGCACCACGATCTCGCTCCACACCTGTTTGCCGCCCGCCACCGGCACCGTGCCGAAGGAGTCGGACATCGCCTCGACGAGCATCAGGCCCCGTCCGCCGGTCGACTCCCAGTCCACGATCACCGGCTTGGCCGGGGCGCGGGGCGAGGAGTCGCTGACGCAGACCCGCACCCGGTCGCCGCGCAGGGTGAGATCGATGCGTACGGGGCCCTGGGTGTGCACCAGGGCGTTGGTGACGAGTTCGGAGACGACCAGCAGGACCGCGTCGGCCACCTCCTGCGCCTGCCAGCGGCGCAGGGTGCGCGCGGTGAAGCGGCGGGCGTGCATGACCGCGTCGGGCAGCCGCCACACCGCCCAGCCGGCCTTGACCGGCCGGGTCCGCATCCCGTCGTACCGCATCAGCAGCAGCGCCACGTCGTCCTCTCGGGGACCGAAGTCGCCGAGGAGGGCGTCGGCCACGCGTCCCGGGTCCGCCGGATCGGCCACGGTCAGCGAGGCGCGCATCCGGCGCATGCCTTCGTCCAGGGGCAGGTCGGCGGCCTCGACGAGACCGTCGGTGACCATGGTGAGCACCGCGCCGGGGACGATCGGGACGGCGGTCATGGGGAACTCGGCGTCCGCGAGGATGCCGAGCGGGGGCCCGCCCTCCACGAGGACCTCCTCGGTGCGGCCGTCGGGGTGGCGCATCAGCGGGGAGAGGTGTCCGGCGCGGACGAAGAGGATGTTGTCCTCCTCCATGTCCAGTTCGGCGTAGCAGCAGGTGGCGAACAGGTCGGTCTCCATGCCGACGAGGAGCCGGTTGGCGTGTGAGATGACCACGTCGGGCGGGTGCCCTTCGACGGCGTAGGCGCGGACCGCCGTCCGCATCTGGCCCATGATCGTCGCGGCGCCCGCGCTGTGTCCCTGGACGTCGCCGATGACGAGCGCCACCCGGTCCTCGGAGAGGGCGATGACGTCGTACCAGTCGCCGCCGACCTGGAGGCCCTGCCGTGCGGGCACATAGCGGGCGACGGCGATCCCGCCGGGCAGGTCGGGCAGGCGCCGGGGCAGCAGACTGCGCTGGAGCATCGTCGCGAGTTCCTGCTCGGCGTCGTGTGCCTGCGCGCGCTTGAGCGCGTCGCCGACGAGCGCGGCGGTGGCGGTCAGCAGGGACCGCTCGTCGGGGACGAACTCGTGCGGACGGTCCCAGCCGATCAGGCACACGCCGACGGCGCGGCCCTTGGCGGGCAGTGGCAGGACGGCCAGTCCGCCGTCGCCGATGCCGACGAGCCCCGGCTCGAACTCCGTGCCGGCCGGCCACAGGTCCATGCGCCCGTCCCGCAGGGCCGTCTTCAGGGTGGGCAGCACGCTGATCGGCGCCTCCGGCCACTCCGTACGCCATTCGGCCCGCCACCGCTCGGGCCAGTAGGTGGTCTGGGGCGGGTCCAGCACGGTCACCACGAGCCGGTCGCCCTGGAGTTCGGCGAGCGCCACCCGGTCGGCGCCGAGCGGCTCGCGCAGCGCGCTGACCACGACCCGGCCGACGTCGCGGACCGTCGTGGCGTCGTCGAGTGCCGCGGTCAGCCACTGGATCCGGGAGACGTCGTCGGCGCTGCGGCGGAGCTCGGAGGTCGCGGTCACGATGCCCTGCACCCGCTCGGGCCGGCCGTCGGCGCCTGCCAGGACACGGCAGCCGAGGCTCAGCCAGCGCATCCCGCCGGTGGGGCAGCGGACGCGGAACTCCAGTTCCCGGCGCTCGACGGCCTGGGTCGTGGGTTCCACCACCGACATCAGGGCGTGCATGTCCTCCGGCACGGCGTGGGCCAACAGGGTGTCCACCTTGCCGTCGAACTCGTCCGGGGTGATCCCGACCAGGTCGAGCAGGGTCTCGTCCGCCTCGATGAGGCCGGTGTCCGGCACCAGGGCGAACGAGCCGACGTGCATACCGCGCAGGGCGGTGGTCAGCGGCGACACCGGTACGGCGCCACCGTCCCCGGCACGCAGGACGTCGGCCACCGCGTCGGCGTAGCGGCCGAGGAAGCCGCGCTGTTCGGGGTCGAAGCCGACGGTGGACGGCCCCACGACGACGAGGCAGCCACGGCGGCCGCCCTCGGTCCTCAGGGGCAGGGCACCCAGGGAGGCGCGCGTGCCCGGCGGCACCGGCCCGCCCTCCGGGTAGCCGGCGAGCGCCGGGGGGTCGAGCCAGAGCGGCAGGCCGGTGCGGAGGGCGTGCGCGGCGGCGGAGCGGCCGGACAGGGGCAGCCGTTCGGGTGGCGTGTGGGCGGCGGTGCCGCGTCCCGTGGTCTCGATCAGCCGGAGGTCGGTGTCCGCGGGGCCGGCGGTGTAGACGGCGACGAGCGCCGCCCCGGCGAACGCCAGCGCCCGTTCGCTGGCGGTGGCCTCCGGCAGCAGGGAGGGGAAGCGGGTGTCGGCGGCACCGTACCCGGACATCCGCGGCTCCGAGACTCCGGCCTGGACAGGGCCGTCATGGGGCATGTCCGCAACCTTCCTCCCGTCCATGCCGCGAGCCCTGACAAGATCAGGCACTCACCTACCAGAATCGCATATACGAACCAACCGGACAGAACGGGAGCGGATGGGCGGTGGCTCAGCATTCGCAGAACATCGCGGCCGGTGCCACACTGACGACGTGGTCGCCCCGCCGCTTCCACGCGGTACGTTCCGAAGCCGGGCAGCACCGCTCCGCGACCGGACACGCATCCCTGACTCCGCGACGCACACGCAATCCCCGCGCGGTGCGGGGCGACGCGGCGAAGGGCGAGGAGGTCTGTCGCATGAAGGCCCGCATCCGGGACGCGGCCACCACCGTGACCGCGGTCTCGACAGCCGTGGTCCTGACCGCCTGCGGGGCCGACGACGCCTCCGACGACCCCTCGGGCGAGAGCAGCGCCACCACGATCGGCCTGCTGCTGCCGGACTCCACCACGGCGCGGTGGGAGACGCAGGACAGGCTGCTGCTGGAGCGGGA
This sequence comes from Streptomyces sp. NPDC030183, assembly GCF_055573455.1. NCBI lineage: Bacteria > Bacillati > Actinomycetota > Actinomycetes > Kitasatosporales > Streptomycetaceae > Streptomyces > Streptomyces sp. NPDC030183. Next base: position 198,426 of record NZ_JBVIBK010000011.1, on the reverse strand, counting down.
GATCAAGGAGCGCTGCGCCGACTGCGAGGTCGAGCACGGCAACGCCAAGGGCGAGGTGGCCGCCCAGCAGGAGCAGATGGACTCCATGATCACCCGGGGGGTGGACGCCATCGTGCTCGTGGCCGTGGACTCCAGGGCTCTCGCGGGTTCGGTGAGGAAGGCGGAGGAGGCCGGCATCCCGGTCATCGCCTACGACCGGCTCGCCGAGGGGCCCATCTCGGGCTACGTCTCCTTCGACGGCGAGGAGGTGGGCCGACTCCAGGGCGAAGCCCTGCTGAGGGCCATGGGCGGGAGCGTGGAAGACGGCCAGATCGTCATGATGAACGGCGATCTCAGCGACCCCAACGCGGTGGCGTTCAAGAAGGGCGCGCTGTCCGTGCTGGAGGGCAAGGTGAAGATCGGCAAGGAGTACGACACCGCCCAGTGGCGGACGGAGACCGCGAACATGAACATGTCCAGCGCGCTGGCCAGTCTCGGTGCCGAGTCCATCGACGGGGTCTACGCGGCCAACGACGGCCTCGCCGCGGGCAGCATCTCCGCCCTCAAGGCGAACAAGGTCGAGCCGCTGCCGCCGGTCACCGGGCAGGACGCCGAGCTGCGTGCGGTCCAGCGGATCGTCACCGGCGACCAGTACATGACGGTCTACAAGCCCTTCGAGCCCGAGGCGTCCGCCGGTGCCGCCATGGCGGTGGCGGCGGCCCGCGGCGAGAACCTCGACGAGGTGGCCACGGACACCGTGTCCAGCGACGGCAGGAAGGTGCCCGCCGTCATGCTCACCCCCGTGGCCGTGACCGCCGACACGATCGAGGAGACCCTCGTGCGCGACGGCGCCTACACGGTCGAGCAGATCTGCGTCCCCGCAGTACAGGCCGCCTGCGAGAAGATCGGCCTGACCTGACAGCCGGTCACGAGCGGGCCCCGCGCCCCGGTGAGGAGATGGTTGCCCGTGCCGAGTCCCCCGTTGCTGGCGCTGCGCGGTGTGTGCAAGCGCTTCGGCGTCGTCGACGTCCTCAAGGACGTCGAGCTGGAGATCCACGCCGGGCAGGTCGTCGCCCTGCTGGGCGACAACGGGGCCGGCAAGTCCACCCTGGTGAAGGTGATCTCCGGGGTCGCTCCCGCGGACCGGGGTGTCATCGAGTGGGAGGGCGGCAGGGTCCAGATCAGGCGCCCCCACGACGCCCGTGATCTGGGTATCGCCACCGTCTACCAGGACCTCGCGCTGTGCGGGAACCTCGATGTCGTCGGCAATCTGTTCCTCGGGCGTGAGATCCGCAGGTTCGGGTTGCTCGACGAGGTCGAGATGGAGCGCCGCACCCGGCATCTGCTGGAGCGGCTGACCAGGGGCATCCCCGATCTGCGCGCCCCCGTGGTCGCGCTGTCCAGCGGTCAGCGGCAGACGGTCGCCATCGCCCGCTCCCTGCTGGGCGAGCCCCGTGTGCTCATCCTGGACGAGCCGACGGCGGCCCTGGGTCTTGAGCAGACCAACGAGGTCCTGGACCTCGTCGACCAGCTGCGCGACCGGGGCCTCGGGGTCCTGCTGATCAGCCACAACATGGGCGACGTCAAGGCGCTCGCGGACCGGGCCGCCGTGCTGCGCCTCGGACGCAACAACGGCTTCTTCGATGTGAACACCGCCTCCCAGGAGCAGATCATCGCCTGTATCACCGGCGCCACGGAGAACGTGCCCCGGCGGGTGGCCGCCCCCGAGGCGGGGTGGTGAAGGGGATGCGCGAGATGCGGGAGGACCCGAGGACGGAAGCGACCGAACCCGGGCCTGAGGCCGAGGAGCCGCGACGCGGCCGGGCCGCCGGGGCGATGGAACGCGGGGCCGCCGTGCTGCGGCGCAAGCTCAGCTCGGGCGAGCTGAACTCGCTGCCCGTCGTCCTCGTCCTCGTCGCCGTCTGGATCACCTTCCAGATCCTCAACCAGAACTTCCTCTCGCCCCGGAACCTGTCCAACCTCAGTGTGGACATCGTGGGCACGGGGCTGATCGCCGTCGGCATCGTTTTCGTGCTGCTCATCGGCGAGCTGGATCTGTCGGTCGGCGCGATCAGCGGGCTCGCCGCCGCCGTCTTCGCCGTGCTGAACGTGAACAACGGCGTCCCCGAATGGCTGGCACTGATCGTCGCCGTGCTGGCGGGCACCGCCGCCGGCACGGTCCAGGGTTTCTCCTTCGCCAGGACGCGGGTCCCCGCGTTCGTGGTCACCCTGGCGGGTCTGCTGACCTGGAACGGCCTCATGCTCTACATCCTGGGCACCAGCGGCACCGTCAACCTCGGCGAGGACGGCATCGTCGCCAAACTCACCAGCCACTACTTCAGCAACGACGCCGCCGCGTACGGTGTGGCGACGGTCAGCGCCGTCATGGTGTTCGCCGCCGCCCACCAGGACCGGCGGCGCCGTATGGCGGCCGGCATGCCGCACCGCTCCTTCACGGGCATCGCGGTGCGCACGGCGATCGTGGCGGTGCCGGCGTTCGCCATCGCCTACGTCCTCAACCGCTTCCAGGGGCTGCCGCTGGCCCTGCTCGTCTTCCTCGTGGTGGTGTCGGGCCTCGACATCGTGCTCCGCCGCACCCACTACGGGCGGCAGGTGTACGCGCTCGGCGGCGGCGTCGAGGCCGCGCGCCGCGCCAGCCTGAATGTGACCGGCGTCCAGACGGCGGTGCTGGCGGTCTCGGGCACCATGGCCGGGATCGGCGGCCTGTTCCTCGCCTCCCGCATCACGTCGGTGAGCCAGAGTTCCGGGTCGGGTGTCCTGCTGCTCAACGCGATCGCGGCGGCCGTCATCGGTGGCACCAGCCTGTTCGGAGGCCGGGGCACGACCTGGTCGGCGGTGCTGGGCATGCTGGTCATCCAGTCGATCGCGTCGGGCATGGCCATCACGGACACGCCCGTCGCCGTCCAGTTCATGATCACGGGCGGAGTGCTGTTCGCGGCGGTGGTCATCGACTCGCTGTCACGCCGCTCACAGGAGGCGCACGGGCGGGCCTGACGGTGCCGCACCCCTGTGACCGCGCCCTTGACCGGGCCCCTCCCCCGCCCCGACCATGTTGCGTATCGCTCAATTCGTTGCCCCATACGCATCACACTCAAGCACCACCACTCCGGCGGCCGAGGACCTGGGCACACTGATCCGCGACGAAGTCACGCCCCACCGCCTCGACGCGGTGTGGACCGAGGCCGTCCGCCGGGCGGGAGGGGGCGGGTCCTGTCGCGGGTGAGGACGTACTAGGGTCACCCGGTGACGAGTAGCGACACGACGTGTGGCCAGGTTGCGGACGGCAGTGGTGTGTCGGTGGAGGACGGGGACCGGCGGGGGCGGTTGCGCCGCTTCGGGTATGTCGGACGTCCGGCGGCCGACGTGCGGGAACGGCTGGTCCCGGCGTTCTCCGAGCCGGGGACCCGGCCGTGGGAGCGCCTCGGGCTCGGGGCGGTCGCGGCACGCCGGGTCGCGCACGCGATGGGCTGGCTCGGCCCGTTGCTCGTCGCCGCCCTGGCGGGCGCCATCCGCTTCTGGGACCTCGGCCGGCCACACGCCGTGATCTTCGACGAGACGTACTACGCCAAGGACGCCTGGTCCCTGCTGCGGCTCGGCTACGAGGGCACCTGGCCCGACCGCAAGATCGCCGACCCCCAGATCCTGGCGGACCCCCAGGTGATCCCCCTGACCGATCAGGGGACCTTCGTCGCGCATCCGCCGACGGGCAAGTGGGTCATCGCCGCCGGGGAGTGGATGTTCGGGCTCGACCCGTTCGGCTGGCGCTTCATGACGGCCCTGCTGGGCACGCTGTCGGTGCTGATGCTGTGCCGAACAGGACGCCGGCTGTTCCGGTCGACGCTGCTGGGATGTCTGGCCGGCGCGTTGATGGCGCTGGACGGCCTGCACTACGTGATGAGCCGCTCCGCGCTCCTCGACATCATCGTGATGTTCTTCGTGCTGGCGGCGTTCGGCTGCCTCCTGGTGGACCGGGACCGTGCGCGGGCCCGGCTCGCGGCCGCCCTCCCGGTCCGTGACGACGGCCGCGCCGGACCGGACGCGAAGGCCGCCGAGCGCACCGGGACGGGGCCGCGGCCCTGGCGACTCGCGGCCGGGGTCTGTCTGGGCCTGGCCGCGTCCACCAAGTGGAACGGCCTCTACGTCCTCGTCTTCTTCATGGTCCTGACCGGGCTGTGGGACGTCGCCGCCCGCCGGGTCGCGGGTGCCCGCCGCCCCTACCGGGCGGTGCTGCGCAAGGACCTCGGCTGGTCCCTGCTGTCCGTCGTCCCCGTGGCGGTGGTGACGTATGTGCTCACGTGGACCGGCTGGTTCCTGTCCGACAAGGGCTACGGGCGCCACTGGGCGGACGGCCGCGGCGGCTTCTGGTCGTGGATCCCGGCGCCGCTGCGCAGCCTGTGGCACTACGAGTACGGGGTCTACCACTTCAACGTGGGACTGCACACGGCGCACAAGTACGAGTCGAACCCGTGGAGTTGGCTCGTCCTCGGCCGTCCCGTGCTCTTCCACTACGAGTCGCCGAGCCCCGGGCAGGACGGCTGCGCCACCGCGGTCGACTGCTCGCAGACGGTCCTCGCCCTCGGCACCCCGCTGCTGTGGTGGACGGCGTGCTGCGCGCTCGGCTATCTGCTGTTCCGGTGGGCGCTGCGCCGCGACTGGCGCGCGGGCGCGGTGCTGTGCGGGGTCGGCGCGGGCTATCTGCCGTGGTTCCTGTACCAGGACCGCACCGTCTTCTCCTTCTACGCCGTGGTGTTGGTTCCGTTCCTGTGCCTGGCCGTGGCGATGACCGTGGGTGCGCTGCTCGGGCCGCCGGGCGCGCAGGAGAACCGCCGCTCCGCGGGTGCGGTCGTCGCCGGCGCCCTGGTGCTGCTCATCGCGTGGAACTTCATCTACTTCTTCCCGCTGTACTCGGGCCAGACCATCCCGTACGAGGGCTGGCGGGGCAGGATGTGGCTCGACACCTGGATCTGACCGTCCGTCGCCCCGCCCGCCGCGCTCACACGTATTCGGTCGCCGCGTCCAGCAGCCAGTCCGCGAGATGACCGGCGAAGGACGAGCGGACCAGCACCCAGAAACCGGCCCGGGGCTCGTCGCGGGCGACCAGGACGACCTGGGTGCGCCCGAGGGTCGTCTGGGCGCAGCGTCCCGGGCCGAAGGCGCGGGGGTGCAGGTCCAGCGGGCAGCCGTGGGCCAGGACGTCGCGGGCGCGGGGGCCGGCGACGAGGAGCGTGGTGCGCTGGGCGGAGACGTCGGTGACGGAGACCGGCTCGTCACCGGCCGCCTCCCGGATCCGGGTCTCCAGGTCCCGCTCCCGGCCGGGCGGGGCCACCAGGAGCCATTCGTCGGGGCCGAGCCACAGCGCCGTCAACTCGCCGGCGCGGACGACGGTGTTGGGTTCGAGGGGCAGGGTCAGGTCCAGGGCGAGCCCCACGGCGTCGGCCGCCGGGCCCTTGGCGTCGAGGCGCACGTTCACCTGGGTGAGGAAGGGGAGTTCGGCCAGCCGGACCGCGCCCTTGGAGGTGCGGGTGGCGGCGGCCAGTCGGCCGGCGGCCCGGTCCAGGGGGCTGCGGGGCGGGGAGGTGAGGACGGTGTCAGCCATCGCGGCGGGCTCCCTCGGGGTCGAAGAGGACGGGGCTTGCGACGGTCACCGGGACCAGCCGGTCGCCCACGGGGGCGTACAGCCGTTCGCCGATCCGGTCCCGGCCGCCCTTGATCAGGGCGAGCGCGAAGGTCCGGCCGAGGGCGGCGCTGCGATAGCTGGAGGTGACATGGCCGAGCATCGGGACCGGCGGGGCGGGGAGCACGCCGTCGGCGACCAGGTGGGTGCCCTCCGGGAGGAAGGTGCCTGGGTCCTCGGGGAGCAGGCCGACGAGGTGCTTGCGGTCGGGGCGGGCGGTGTCGGCGCGGGCGTGGGAGCGCTTGCCGATGAAGTCGGGCTTCTTCTTGGACACCGCCCAGCCCATGCCGAGGTCCTGCGGGGTGACCGTGCCGTCGGTGTCCTGGCCGATGATCGGGTAGCCCTTCTCGGCGCGCAGGACGTGCATGGTCTCGGTGCCGTAGGGGGTGATGCCGTGCGGGGCTCCCGCCTCGTCCAGGGCCTCCCACAGGGCGAGCGCCTGCCACGGTGACACATTGATCTCGTAGGCCAGTTCGCCGGAGAAGCTGATCCGGCAGACGCGGGCCTCGATGCCGGCGACGGTCGTCTCCCGCCACGCCATGAACGGGAAGTCGTCGTTGGCGACGGCCAGATTCGGGGCGAGGGCGCCGAGGACGTCGCGGGAGCGGGGGCCGACCAGGGCGACGGTGGCCCACTGCTCGGTCACCGAGGTGCAGTGGACCCGCAGTTCGGGCCACTCGGTCTGGAGCCACTCCTCCATCCAGTCGAGGACGGTGGCCGCGTTGCCCGTGGTCGTGGTCACCAGGAAGCGGTCCTGGGCGAGCCGGATGACCGTGCCGTCGTCGAAGACCATGCCGTCCAGGCGGCACATCACGCCGTAGCGGATCATGCCGACCTTCAGGGTGCTCATCATGTTGGTGTAGAGCCGGTCGAGGAAGACGGCGGCGTCCGGGCCCTGGACGTCGATCTTGCCGAGGGTGGAGGCGTCCATGAAGGCGACGCCCTCGCGGGCCGCCCGGCACTCGCGCAGCACGGCGGTCTCCATGTCCTCGCCGCCCTGCGGGTAGTACCAGGGGCGCTTCCACTGGCCGACGTTCTCGAAGAGGGCGCCGTGCGCGACGTGCCACTCGTGCAGCGCCGTCGTGCGGACCGGGTCGTGGAGGGCGCCCCGGTCGCGGCCCGCGAGGGCGGCGAAGGAGACCGGAATGTACGGCGGCCGGAAGGTGGTCGTGCCGAGCGCGGAGACGTCCACGCCGAGCAGTTCGGCGACGACACCGCTGGCGAGGACACCGGACGTCTTGCCCTGGTCGTTGGCGGTGCCGGCGGTGGTGTAGCGCTTGGTGTGCTCGACGGAGCGCATACCGGCGCCGGTCGCGCGGGCCAGGTCGTCGACGGTGACGTCGCGTTGCAGGTCGACGAAGCGGGGGGCGCCGTCGCGGCCGGGGACGGTGAACAGGTGCTGGGGCGGTGTCGGCCGGGGCTGTGCGGGCACCTGCGGGAGGCGGGGCGTCCCGGCCGTGTAGCCCTCGGCCTCGATCGCGCGGGCACCGGCGGCGGCACCCTGGGCGAGGGCCCCGGCGAGGTCCGGTGTGCCGCTCGCGCCGCCCGCGACCTCGACGGCCTGGCGGCAGGTGTCGGGGACGAAGGTGCCGAGGGCGTCGTCGTGGCGGAGCCTGCCGCCGGCCTGGCTGAACAGGTGCGCCACCGGGTTCCAGCCGCCGGAGACCAGCAGCAGGTCGGCGGCGAACTCCCGTCCGCCCTCGGTCTGCCCGCAGGGGGCGACGGTCACGGCGGTGAGGCGGGGGTCGCCTTCGGTGCCGATGACGGCGTGGCCGGTCAGCACCTCGACACCGGTCTCGCGGGCGCGCTCGGCCCACTCCCCCGCGTCGGGGCGGGTGTCGGCGATCACCGCGATGTCCACGCCCGCCGCGGCGAGGTCGAGTGCGGCGGCGTAGGCGCTGTCGTTGGTGGTGAGGACGACCGCGCGCCGGCCGGGCAGGATGCCGTGGCGGTGCAGGTGGGCGCGGGCCGAGGCGGCCAGCATCACTCCGGGCCGGTCGTTGTCCGCGAAGGCAAGGGAGCGTTCGTGGGCGCCGGTGGCGAGGACGACCCGGCGGGCGCGGATCCGCCAGACCCGCTCGCGCGAGACGTTCTCGGGTGCGGCCGCGCCGAGATGGTTGGTGCGGCGCTCCACGGCGAGAAGGTGGTTGTCGTCGTAGTAGCCGAAGACGGTGGTACGGCGCAGGACGCGGGCCTCGGGGGCGTTGCCGAGGCGGGCGGTGACCGCCTCGACCCAGTCGAGGTGTTCGTCGGTGTCCAGGAGGCTGCCGCCGGGTTCGGGACGGTCGTCGGCGAGGATGACACGGGCGCCGCTGTCCGCTGCCGCCGCGGCCGCGGCGAGACCGGCCGGGCCGGCGCCGACGATCAGCAGGTCGCAGTGGGCGTGAACGGCGTCGTAGCGGGCGGGGTCGGGGGTGGTGGCGAGGCGGCCCTGGCCGGGGAGGCTGCTCGCGACGAGGCCGTCGTACAGCTCGACGGCGGTGGCGGGCAGCATGGGCTCGGGGAAGGGCTCCTCGATCTGGACGACCGCGTTGGGTTCCTCGGGCCCGGCGGAGAAGATGCCGCGGGGGCGGCCGAGCTTGATGCTGGTGCCCGCCTGGATCACGCCGTTGGCGAGGAGGGCGGAGGCGAGGGTGTCGCCCCGGAAGCCGCGGTATTCGGTGCCGTCGAAGGTGAAGGTGAGGGGGGTGTCGCGGTCGATTCGGCCGCGGGTCGCGTGGCGGAACGGCTGGGTCGTCCCGCCCCCGCCGCCCCTACCCGTCCCGTCCTGAAGGGGCTCCGCCCCTTCGGACCCGGCGGGTGCTTCGCCCCCTGCACCCCCGCGGCGGTGGTCATTCGACTGCGGGCTGGTGGGGGCTGGTCGCGCAGTTCCCCGCGCCCCTTCTGGGGCTGCCGCCCCGGACCCCGCTGAACCCACCGGCCTCGGCCCCACAGGTGCCGGGCGTTCCTCGCCCGCCCGGTATACCGTCAGGATCTCGTTGGTCGAGGTGTCGCGGACGGCGTTGAACCAGCGGCGGCAGCCCGCCGCGTGGCTCCAGCGTTCGGCGAAGGGGCCCTTGGGGTTGTCGCGGAAGAAGAGGTAGCGCGCCCACTCCTCGTCGGTGAGGGCCGACGGGTCCTCGGGACAGGGGACGTGGGCCTGACCGCCGTAGTGGAACTCGGCCTCGTCGCGGGGCCCGCACCACGGGCAGGGGATGAGCAGCATGGTTCGGCTCCCAAGTGGTCCAGCGGTCCTAGTGGGCCACCGCGGCCGCGCCGTGCTCGTCGACGAGCGCGCCGGTGGTGAAACGGTCGAGCGAGAAGGGGGCGTTGAGCGGGTGGGGGGTGTCGTGGGCGATGGTGTGGGCGTAGACCCAGCCGACACCGGGCGTGGCCTTGAAGCCGCCCGTGCCCCAGCCGCAGTTGAGGTACAGGTTGTCGACCGGGGTGAGGCCGATGATCGGCGAGGCGTCGGGGCTGACGTCGACGATGCCGCCCCAGGTGCGCAGGACGTGGGCGCGGGCGAAGACCGGGAAGAGTTCCAGGGCCGCCGACATCTGTTCCTCGATGATGTGGAAGGCACCGCGCTGGGTGTACGCGTTGTAGGAGTCGATGCCCGCGCCCATCACCAGCTCGCCCTTGTGGGCCTGGCTGACGTACACATGGACCGCGTTGGACATCACGACCGTCGGGTGGACCGGCTCCAGCAGCTCGGACACGAGTGCCTGCAACGGGTGGCTCTGGAGCGGCAGTTCGATGCCCGCCATGGCCGCCAGGACCGAGGTGTGGCCGGCCGAGCAGAGCGCGACCTTGCCCGCGGCGATCGGACCGAGCGTGGTCCGCACGCCGACCACCCGGCCGCCCACCACGTCGAGGCCGGTGACCTCGCAGTTCTGGATGATGTCGACCCCGGCGGCGTCCGCCGAACGGGCCAGGCCCCACGCCACGTGGTCGTGCTTGGCGATGCCGGCGCGGGGCTGGTAGGTGCCGCCGAGGACCGGATAGCGCACGTCGGGCGAGATGTTGACGATCGGGCAGACGTCCTTCACCCCGTCCGCGTCCAGCCACTCGGCGTCGACGCCGTTGAGGCGGTTCGCCTCGACGCGGCGCACGCTGTCGCGGACGTCCTGGAGGCTGTGGGCGAGGTTCAGCACCCCGCGCTGGGAGAAGAGGATCGGGTAGTCGAGTTCGTCCGCCAGCCCCTCCCACAGCTTCAGCGCGTGCTCGTAGATGCCGGCGCTCTCGTCCCACAGGTAGTTGGAGCGGATGATCGTGGTGTTGCGGGCCATGTTGCCGCCCGCGAGCCAGCCCTTCTCCAGCACGGCGACGTTGGTGATGCCGTGGTTCTTCGCGAGGTAGTGCGCGGTGGCGAGGCCGTGTCCGCCGCCGCCGACGACGATCACGTCGTAGGACCGCTTGGGTTCCGGTGTGCGCCACAGCCAGTCGGGGTGCTCGGGGAGTTCGGCGCCGGGGGTACGGGGGCTCATCGGACGGCTCCGTCCACGGGAAGGGACAGGTTCATACGGGGTTCGCGTTCCTCTCGGCGGCCTCGACCACATTGGCGAGGAGCATCGCCCGTGTCATGGGGCCGACGCCGCCGGGCATCGGCGCGAGCCGGCCGGCCACCTCGGCGGCGTCCGGGTGCACATCGCCGACCAGCCCGTCGTCGGTGCGGGTGATACCGACGTCGAGGACGGTCGCGCCGGGGCGCAGCATGTCCTTGGTGATCAGTCCGGGCGAGCCGGCCGCGGCGACGACGATCTCGGCCTCGCGTACGTGCCAGGCCAGGCCCTTGGTCCCGGTGTGGCAGAGGGTGACGGTGGCGTTCTCCGACCTGCGGGTGAGGAGCAGGCCGAGGGGGCGTCCGACGGTGATGCCGCGTCCGACGACGCAGACCCGGGCGCCCGCGATCGGGACGTCGTACCGGCGGAGCAGTTCGACGATGCCGCGCGGGGTGCAGGGCAGCGGTGCCGGCTCGCCCAGGGTGAGCCTGCCGAGGTTCACGGGGTGGAGTCCGTCGGCGTCCTTGGCGGGGTCCATGCGTTCCAGGACGGCGCCCGCGTCGAGGTGGCGGGGCAGCGGGAGCTGGACGATGTAGCCGGTGCAGGCGGAGTCGGCGTTGAGTTCGTCGATGACGTCCTCGACCTGCCGCTGGGTGGCGTCGGCGGGCAGTTCCCGGCGGAGGGAGGCGATCCCCACCTGCGCGCAGTCCCGGTGCTTGCCGGCGACGTAGGCGCGGCTGCCGGGATCGTCGCCGACCAGCACCGTACCGAGCCCCGGCGGGCGACCGCCGCCGGCGGTCAGCTTGGCGACGCGTTCGGCGAGTTCGCGGCGGATGACACCGGCGGTCGCCTTCCCGTCCAGTGTCCGTGCGGTCTGTGCGGTCACAGTGACCCCTCACCCGCGCAGACGCGACATCGACGGGTCGAACAGCGGCTCCTCGGTCACGACCGCCTCCACACGCTGGTCGAAGTACCCGATGTGCACGGTGGTCCCGGGCACCGCCACCTCCGTCGGCAGCCACGCGTAGGCGATGCCCTTGCCGATGGTGTAGCCGTACGCGGCGCTGGTGACGTACCCGACGGCGCGGTCGCCGTCGTACACGGGCTCCTTGCCCATGACGACCGAGCGGGGGTCGTCGATGGTGAGGCAGGTCAGCCTGCGCCGCACGTCCTCCTTGCGGCGTTCCAGCGCGGCCTTCCCGATGAAGTCGCCCTTGTCGAGCTTGACGGCGAAGCCGACACCGGCCTCGTAGGGGTCGTGCTCGTACGTCATGTCGGTGCCGAAGGAGCGGTAGCCCTTCTCCAGGCGCAGGCTGTTGAAGGCCCCGCGCCCGGCGATGACGCCGCCGAGCGGCCGGGCCGCCGCCCACAGGGTGTCCCACAGCTTCTGGCCGAGGTCGGCGGTGGTGTACAGCTCCCAGCCGAGTTCACCGACGTATGACAGGCGCATGGCGGTCACGGGCACGGAGCCGATGTGGGCCCGCTTGGCGCGGAAGTACTTCAGGCCGTCGTTGGTGAAGTCCTCGTCGGTCAGCGCCTGGAGGACCTTGCGGGCCAGCGGGCCCCACAGTCCGACGCAGCAGGTGCCGGGGGTGATGTCGCGGACCTGGACCGTGCCGTCGGCGGGGAGGTGCCGGGTGAACCAGTCGAGGTCGAGGTTGCCGTTGGCGCCGACCTGGAAGAGATCGCGGGCGAGGCGGGCGACGGTGATGTCGCTGCGGATGCCGCCGTCGTGGTCGAGGAGCAGGGTGTACGTCACCGAACCGACGGACTTGGCGACCTTGCTGGTGGTCAGCCGCTCCAGGAAGTCGGCGGCGCCGGGCCCGGTGACCTCCAGGCGCTTGAGGGCCGTCATGTCGTATATGGCGACCGTCTCTCGGGTGGCCTGCGCCTCCGCGCCGACGATCGGTGACCAGAACCGCGCGGCCCAGTCGTTCGGGGTGGGGATGCCGCGGCCCTCGACGAGGGACGCGTTCGCCTCGTACCACTGCGGGCGCTCCCAGCCGTTCGCCTCCAGGAAGAACGCGCCGTGCTCCTCCTGGCGGGCGTGGAAGGGGCTCCTGCGGATCGGGCGGGGCTCTCCGGAGGGCTGGAGGGGGTGGAGGATGTCGTAGACCTCGACGAAGTTCCGGCAGTCGCGCGCCAGGACGTACTCGGGGGTGAGCTGGTGCGGCTCGAAGCGGTTGACGTCGCACTCGTGCAGGTCGAAGGACGAGCAGTGGCCGTCGACCAGCCATTCCGCCATGGCCCGGCCGACGCCGGCGGAGTGGGTGACCCATACCGCCTCGGCGACCCAGAAGCCCTTGAGGTCGGGGGACTCGCCGAGGAGCGGGAAGTTGTCGGTGGTGAAGGAGAACAGGCCGTTGATGCCCTCCTCGACCTTCGCGTCCTTCGTCGCCGGGAGCAGCGACTGGGTCTCGGTCCAGGCGTCGGCGAAGTCCTCCTCGGTGAACTTCAGGACCGACGGCATGGGCTGGGCATCGTCGAAGGAGCGGATGTCGTCGGCGGAGACCGGCATCGGGCGGTGGCCGTAGGAGCCGATGCCGATGCCGTCGAAGCGGTCGCGGTAGTAGAGGTCGGCGTCCTGGTGCCGCAGGATCGGGCGGACCGCCTCCTCGGTCTGGCCGGCGAGCGCGGGGATCGGGCCGGTCCAGGCGAGCTGGTGGGCGAGCGGGGTGAGCGGGAGGTTCATGCCGGCCATACGGGCGATGCGCGGGCCCCAGATGCCGGCGCAGCACACCACGATGTCGGCCTCCAGGTCACCCTGGTCGGTGCGCACGCCCGTCACCTGGCCGTCGGTCCGGAGGATGTCCAGGACCTCGTGGCGGGCGAGGAAGCGTACGCCGCGCTCGGTGGCCCGGCGGATCTGCGCCTCGACGGCGAGGACGGCCTTGGCGAGGCCGTCCGTCGGGACGAGGAGGCCGCCGAGGACCTTGTCGGGGTCGACGAGGGGGTGCTGCTCGACGCACTCCTCGGCGGTCAGCAGCCGGGCCTCGACGCCCCAGGCGGTGACCCAGCCGTGGCGGCGGTGCAGTTCGGTCAGGCGTTCGGGGGTGGTGGCCACTTCGAGGCCGCCGACCTGGAGGAAGCAGGGCTTGCCGTCGACGTCGAGGGAGCAGAACTTCTCGACGGTGTAGCGGGCCAGCTCCGTCATGGTCTTGGAGGAGTTCGTCTGGAAGACCAGGCCCGGGGCGTGTGACGAGGAGCCCCCGGTGGCGGGGAGCGGCCCCTGGTCGACCACGGTCACCTCGGTCCAGCCGCGCGCGGAGATCTCGTCCGCGAGTGCCGCGCCAACGACGCCCGCTCCGATGATGACCACTCGGGGTCCCGCCATCGCCGCACCTCCGATTGAAAACGAGTCCAGCCGGTTCAGTTGCTGTCTGCGCAACATGGTTCAGGTTGCGCAACTCAATGTGCCTGTCACGAGGAGGGGGTGTCAAGGGGTCCGTGACGTCGGAAAACGGCCTTCGGAAGGGCCCCGGGAACGGCGAAGCCCGGCGGGCGGCGCACCCTTGTGCACGCCGCCCGCCGGGCCTGTCCGACCGGTCTTCCGGCCCTGCTACGTGATCACTTGATCCAGGCGTCCACCTTGTCGCGGTTGGCCTCGACCCACTTCTTCGCCGCCGCCTCGGGCGCCATCTTGTCCACGGCGATGTACTTGGCCACGGTGTTCTGGTCCTCGTTCGTCCAGGTGAAGTTCTTGACCAGGTGGTACGCCGGGCTGTCCGACTTGGCGAACTTCGTGCTGACGATCTTGTCCAGCTCGTAGACGGGGTAGTCGCAGGCGACCTTCTCCGCGTCCGCGTCACAGCCGCTCTTGTACTCCGGCAGCTTCACCTTGACCAGGGGCACCTCGGCCATGAACCACTGCGGCTCGTAGAAGTAGCCGATGACCCATTCCTTGTCCTTCTCCGCCTTGCGGAAGGCCTGGATGAGCGCGGTCTCGCTGCCCGCGTACACCACCTTGAAGTCCAGCTTCAGGTTCTTCACCAGGGCCTCGTCGTTGGTGACGAACGACGGGTCGCCGTCGAGGAGCTGGCCCTTGCCGCCGGACTCGGAGGTTTTGAACTTGTCGGCGTACTTGTTCAGGTTCTTCCAGTCGGTGATGTCGGGGTGCGCCTTCGCGAGCCACGGCGGCACGTACCAGCCGATCAGGCCCTCGTTCCCGGTCGCACCGGCCTCGACGGCCGTCTTCTGGTCGGTGATGTACTTCTTCTTCAGATCGTCGTGGCCCCAGTTCTCGATGACGGCGTCGACCTCGCCCGTCCCGAAGCCCTGCCAGGCGATCTCCTCCTTCAGATCCTTCTTGGTGACCTTGCAGCCGAGGTCGTGCTCCGCGACGTACGCGACGACCGCCGCGTTGGCCTCATAGCCCACCCACGGGTTGACGGCGAGGTTGAAGGTGCCGCACTTGCCGGAGTCGCCCGAACCGCCCGAGCCCGCGGAGTCCTCACCGACCTTCGCGCCGCCGCAGGCGGTCAGGGCGAGCCCGAGGACGGCCAGTCCGGCCACGCCGGCTCTCCACTGTCGTACGTGTGTTGCCATGGTCAGTGCTCCTTACGCGCTCACGCGTCGCGCCGCGGCCTGAGTGATCCGGTCGAACATGACTCCGAGGAGGACGATGGCGAACCCGGCCGCCAGGCCCTTCCCGTACAGCTGCCCCTGGGCGAAGCCGGCCACGACGTCGTAGCCGAGGGCGCCCGCTCCTACCAGGCCGCCCACAACAACCATCGACAGCACGTAGATCAGGCCCTGGTTGGTCGCGAGCGTCAGGGCACTGCGTGACATCGGCAGTTGAACCTTGGTGATGATCTGCCAGGTGGTGCACCCGGCGGAGGTGGCCGCCTCCACGGTGGTCTCCGGCACGGCCCGCACCCCGTCCGCGATGATCTTGATGGCGACGGGCGCCGCGTACACGATCGCGGCGACGATGGCCGTGAAGCGGGTCGCTCCGAACAGCGCGAGGAACGGCACGAGATAGACGAACGGCGGCATGACCTGCGCCGCGTCCAGGGTCGGCCGCAGCACCCGGTCCACGAGGAGGCTGCGCCCCATCCACACCCCGAAGGCCACGCCGAGCACCATGACCAGGACGGTCGCCACGAGGGTGGAGGCCAGGGTCGTCATCGCGTCCGACCACAGGCCCGTCCCGACCAGCAGGCCCACGCAGACGGCTGCCACCGCACCGGCACGCCACCCGCCGAGCACCGCGCCGAGCGCGATCAGCACGGCGGCGACGAGCCACCAGGGCGAGTCGGTGAGCAGCGACTGGAACGGGTTGAGCAGACCGTTGGTGAGGGCGTCCCGGAAGGCGTTGGTCACACCCGACAGGCTGTCCTGGACCCAGGTCGTCGTGGTGTCGGCCGCCTTCGCGATGGACGTGCCGGCACCGCCCTCGCCGGGGAACTCGGCCGCCCACACATAGGTGTGCGACATGTACACGAGGACCGCGGCGACCACGCCGCCCGCGGCCAGCAGCGGCCGCCGCCAGGTCGCGAACCGGCCGCTCGTCCGCCGGGCCGTCTCCTGGCGCGCGCTGGCCGCCGTGGTGACCCGGTCGAGGACGATGGCCATGACGACGATGGCGAGGCCCGCGTTGAAGGCGGTGCCCACGTCGAGCGACTCCAGGGCCTGCATGACGGTCTTGCCGAGGCCGGGCGCGTCGATCAGGGCGGCGATCGTCACCATGGCGAGGGCCGCCATGATCGACTGGTTGACGCCCATCACCACGGTCCGCTTGGACATCGGCAGCAGCACCTTCAGCAGCGCCTGCCGCCGGGTCGCGCCGAGCGAGTCGGCCGCCTCGACGGTGGTCCCGGGGACGGACCGGATGGCGTGCGCGGTGATCCGGATGGCGGGCGGCGCCGCGTAGATGACGGTGGCGATGGTGGCCGAGGCGCCGCCGATGAGGAAGAACAGTGTCAGCGGGGCCAGGTAGACGAAGGTCGGCATCGTCTGCATGAAGTCCAGGAACGGCGTCACGACCCGGTTGAACCGGTCGGACAGTCCCGCCCACACGCCGAGCGGGATCGCGAACAGCAGCGCCACGAGGACCGCGGAGACGGTGAGGGCCAGGGTGTCCATGCTCTCCTGCCACAGTCCCTGGAGCCCGAAGAAGGTGAAGCCGGCCACGGCCAGCAGCGCCACCCGCCAGTTGCCCACGGCCAAGGAGACGTAGCCGACGATCCCGACGACACCGAGCCAGCCGATCTGCGGGAGGGGACGGCCGGCGGAGGGCTGGGAGATCAGCTCCTGGACGAAGGTCACCAGGGTGTCGATGACCAGCCGGATCTCATTGAAGAAGTAGAGGAAGAGCGGGTTGGAGTTGCGGTTGGCGCCGACGGAGTCGTTGAGGTCGTTGATCCAGCGGTGCAGATCCGTGAGGTCCGCCGCGGCGAGGGTGAGGGTGTGCCTGCCGCGGAGCAGGGCGAAGAGCACCAGCCAGACGACGACGATCGCCGCGACGACGGCACCGCGTCCGACCTTCCGTGTGCGCGCGCCGGACACGGCGGCCGGGGGGACGGCGTCGGTCTTCAGCGGCGGTTCGGGCTTCTGCGGTTGTTCCGGCTTCTCCACGGCGACGGTCATCACATGCCGCCTTCCTGCCCGGCGACCACCGCGAGGATCTCCTCGTCGCCGACGATGCCGAGCAGTTCGCCGTTCTCGACGACCTTGACCGGCTTGTCGGCCGCCAGCACCGCGCGGGTCGCCTCGCGGACGACGACGTCCGGGCCCAGCTCGGGGCCGTCCAGGGCGTCACCGTCGGCGACCGGCCGCATGATCCAGCGCAGGGTGAGCACGTCGCCGCGCGGGACGTCCTTGACGAACTCGCGGACGTAGTCGTCGGCGGGGGCGCCCACCAGTTCGTCGCCGGTGCCGCACTGGACCGTCCTGCCGTCGCGCATGATGAGAATGCGGTCGCCTAGTTTGAGCGCCTCGGAGAGGTCGTGGGTGATGAAGACCATCGTCTTGCCGACCTCGTGGTGCAGCCGGATGACCTCGTTCTGCATGTCGCGGCGGATCAGCGGGTCGAGCGCCGAGAAGGGCTCGTCGAAGAAGAGGACGTCCGGGTCGCCGGCGAGCGCCCGGGCGAGGCCGACGCGCTGCTGCATACCGCCGGAGAGCTGGTCGGGGTAGGAGTTCTCGTACCCGGAGAGGCCGACGAGCTCGACGACCTCCAGGGCCCGCCTGGTCCGCTCCGCCCTGCTCATGCCGCGGATCTCCAGGCCGAACGCCACGTTGTCGACGACCCGGCGGTGCGGCAGCAGCCCGAAGTGCTGGAAGACCATGGAGAACTTGCTCCGTCTGAGCTCCCGCAGGCGTCCGGCGTCCGCCTCGCGGATGTCCTCGCCCTCGAAGACGAGTTCCCCGGAGGTGGGTTCGATCAGGCGGGTGAGACAGCGCACCAGGGTGGACTTGCCGGAGCCGGACAGGCCCATGACGACGAAGACCTCGCCCTTGCGGACGTCGAAGTTCACGTCGCGGACGGCCGCGGTGCATCCCGTGCGGTCCATGAGCTCACGGCGGGTGAGGCCGCACAGCTCCTCCGACTCCGGCACCTGGTCCGCCTTCGGCCCGAACACCTTCCACAGCCGGCGCACGGATATGACCGGCGTACCGTCCGAGTCCTGAGGTGTGCCGCGCCGCTGCGGCACCTCGGTCTGCGTTGGGGTCACGATCGACCTCTTTTCGGCGTTCAGCCGCGGAACCAGTGCTGCGGCCGGGGTTGGATGTTCTGCCAGATGTGCTTGGGCTCTCGGTACTCGTTCAGGCCGGTCGGTCCCAGCTCCCGGCCCACGCCCGAGTGCCCGAAGCCACCCCATTCCGCTTGCGGCACATAGGGGTGGTAGTCGTTGATCCACACCGTGCCGTGGCGCAGCCCGCGGGCGACCCGCTGGGCCTTGCCCGCGTCCTGCGTCCAGACGGCTCCTGCGAGTCCGTACTCGGTGTCGTTGGCGATGCGTACGGCGTCGTCCTCGTCGGTGAACCGCTCCACCGTGAGCACGGGCCCGAAGGACTCCTCGTGCACCACGCGCATGTCCTGGCGGCACTCGTCGAGCACGGTCGGCGGGTAGAACCAGCCGTTCGCGAGCGCCGGGTCGGTGGGGCGCTCTCCGCCGCAGCGCAGGACGGCGCCCTCGGCGAGGCCGGCCGCGACGTACGCCTCGACCTTCTCCCGGTGCCGGGCGGAGATCAGCGCACCGGTCTCGGCCTCGGCGTCGAAGGGCCCGCCGAGCCGGATGAGCCGGGCACGGCGGACGATCTCGTCGACGAGGCGGTCGTGCAGGCGGTCCTCGACGATCAGCCGGGCGCCGGCCGAGCAGACCTGCCCCGAGTGCAGGAAGACGGCCGTGAGCGCGAAGTCCACGGCCGTCTCGAAGTCGGCGTCGGCGAAGATCACGTTGGGGTTCTTGCCGCCGAGTTCGAGGGCGACCTTCTTCACGGTCGCCGCGGCGGTGGCCATGATCCGTCTGCCGGTGTCCAGCCCCCCGGTGAAGGAGACCATGTCGACCCTCGGGTCCTCGGAGAGCGGGGCACCCACCTCGGGGCCGGTGCCGAGGACGAGGTTGGCGGCCCCGGCCGGGAGCCCGGCCTCCGCCAGCGCCCGCATCAGCAGGACCGAGGTGGAGGGGGTCAGCTCGCTGGGCTTCAGGACGATGGTGTTGCCCGCGAGGAGGGCCGGGGCCACCTTCCAACTGGCTTGCAGCAGCGGGTAGTTCCAGGGAGTGATGAGCCCGCACACGCCGACCGGCTCGTACACCACGCGGCTGACGGCGTCGTCGCGTCCGGTGTCGATCACCCGGCCGGCGTCGGTGCCGCCGAGACCGCCGTAGTAGCGGAAGCACGAGACGACGTCGGCGATGTCGTACTCGCTCTCCACCAGCCGCTTGCCGGTGTCGAGCGACTCGGCGCGGGCGAACTCCTTGGCGTCGCGCTCGATGATGTCGGCGGTGCGCAGCAGCAGGGCGCCGCGCTCCCGCTCGGGGGTGCGGGGCCAGGGTCCGCCGTCGAAGGCGGCACGGGCCGCCGCGATCGCGGCCTCGGCGTCGGGTCGGGTGCCCTCCGAGACGGTCGCGGCGAGCGAGCCGTCAGCGGGGCAGCGGATCTCCCGTCGCCCTCCGGCCACCGGATCCCGCCACGTCCCCGCCACATACAGGTCTGCCACTCGCCAAGCCCTTCAGCTGAAATGCGTTGCGCATCATGCATCCAATTGCTTGTGATGGAACACCATGTCGGGCGCCAAGACCTACGTCAAGAGGTTGGTGGATGACGATTCAGCCATGCGGACACTTGCGCGTCCACCCTTGACCGCACACGGAGTCGAGCCGACCATGTTGCGTATCGCTCACCTTGTTGTGCAATACGCACCGACGGAGGCTGTCATGTCCCCTCGACCGCACCCTGGCCGTGAGTACGTCCTCACCCTCTCGTGTCCCGACAGCGCGGGGCTGGTCCACGCGGTGAGCGGCTTCCTCGTGAGGAACTCCGGCAACATCCTGGAGAGCCAGCAGTTCGACGACCGGCTCCAGGGCCGCTTCTTCATGAGGGTCCACTTCGATGTCTCCGACCCGGACGCGGAGCTGAAGACCCTGCGTTACCGGTTCGGTCCGGTCGCGGAGGCGTACCGCATCTCCTGGACCCTCAGCGAGGCGTCCACCCCGACCCGGACGCTGATCATGGTGTCCCGGTTCGGCCACTGCCTGAACGACCTGCTCTTCCGCAGCCGCTCCGGCGCCCTCAACATCGAGATCCCGGCGATCGTCTCCAACCACCGGGACTTCGAAGGGCTCGCGGAGACCTACGGCATTCCCTTCCACCACGTCCCGGTCACGAGGGACACCAAGGCCGAGGCCGAGGCGCGGCTGCTGGAGCTGGTGCGCGACCTCGACATCGACCTGGTGGTGCTGGCCCGCTACATGCAGATCCTCTCCGACGACCTGTGCAAGCAGCTGGAGGGCCGCGCGATCAACATCCACCACTCCTTCCTGCCCAGCTTCAAGGGCGCGCGCCCCTACGACCAGGCCTACGACCGCGGGGTCAAGCTGGTCGGCGCGACGGCCCACTACGTGACCCCCGACCTCGACGAGGGCCAGATCATCGAGCAGGACGTGGTCCGCGTCGACCACTCCCTCGCCCCCAGGGACCTCGTCACCGTGGGGCGTGATGTGGAGGCCCAGGTCCTCGCGCACGCGGTGAAGTGGCACAGCGAGAGCCGGGTGATGGTGGACGGCAACCGCACGGTGGTCTTCCGCTGAGAGCGGGCACGGCGGCGGGCGGGGCCGGCTCTCCGGCCCCGCCCCATCTGTATACGGCCCGCGGGGGTGCCTCGTATACGGCCCGCGGGGGTGCCCGCCTCCGCGGGCCGCCGGGGTGCCGTCAGCCGCCGAGGCGCTCCAGCAGGTTCCGCCTCCACGTCTCCGTCTCGGCGATCTGGTTGAACGTGAACAGGTGCAGCCCCGCCACTCCCGCCGAGGGCGCGGTGAGGGCGCCCTCGGACCGGGTCAGCAGGGCCTCGGGCGAGTACCCGCCGGGCGCGGCGAAGCGCAGGAACCACAGGGGATGCCGGGCGAGGAATCGTGTCGACTCCCCCACCCCGATCCTCGTCGCCATGGCCAGCAGCTTCGCCCGCTGCACGGGCCCGGCGACCCCCACGTGCACGGGCAGTTCGACGCCCCTGCCGCGCACCCGGGCGATCCACTGTCCCAGCACCCTCGGATCGAAGCAGAGGTTGCTCACGACGTACGTGGCGTGCTCGCGCTTGTCCCACATGGCCTGCACGGTGATGTCGTCGTGGATCAGCGGATGGCTCTCGGGGTAGCCGGTGACGCCGACCTCGGCGAAGGGCCGCCCCAGCTCGCCGAGGCGGCGCAGCACCGGCAGCGCCCCCTCGTAGGTGCCGGCCGGCGGATCGGCGTCGCCGGCCGGTACGAAGACGTCGTCGACGCCCGCCTCGCGGAGCCGGTCGACGGTCTCCTTCAGGTGCGCGTCGTCCCGCAGCAGCCGCGCGGGCACGTGCGGGACGACGCGGTATCCGTGGGCGGCGAGCCGCGCGGTGAGGTCGAGGGTCGGCTCCAGGCCCTTGACGGGGGACGCCGTGACGGTGACGACGACGTCGCGCGGCACATGGGCGAGGACCTTCTCCTCGGTCGCCCTGGCGGGCAGCACCTCGTAGCGGACGCGGCGCAGCAGCGCACTGAGTCCCTGGGCGGTCAACCTCTACCCCGCGGACTTCTGGGCGTCACGGTGGCGGTAGTAGGCGGCCTTGGACGCGGGCAGCGGCTCCTTGCCGAGGATCAGGTCGGCGGCCTTCTCCGCGATCATCATCACGGGGGCGTAGATGTTGCCGTTGGTGACGTACGGCATGACGGACGCGTCCACGACGCGCAGGCCCTCGACGCCGTGCACCCGCATGCTGGCGGGGTCGACGACGGACATCTCGTCGGTGCCCATTTTGCAGGTGCAGGACGGGTGCAGGGCGGTCTCGCCGTCCTTGGCGACCCAGGCGAGGATCTCCTCGTCGGTCTCGACGGACGGTCCGGGTGAGATCTCCCCGCCGTTGTAGGGGGCGAGCGCGGGCTGGTTGAGGAGGTTGCGGGCCACACGGACCGCCTCCACCCATTCGCGGCGGTCCTGCTCGGTGGAGAGGTAGTTGAAGCGCAGCGCGGGGTGTTCGCGCGGGTCCTTGCTCTTGATCTTCACGGAGCCGATGGCGTCGGAGTACATGGGTCCGACGTGCACCTGGTAGCCGTGGCCGCCGGCCGGTACGGAGCCGTCGTAGCGGACCGCGATGGGCAGGAAGTGGAACATGAGGTTGGGGTAGTCGACGTCGTCGTTGCTGCGGCAGAAGCCGCCGGCCTCGAAGTGGTTGGTGGCGGCGGGCCCCTTGCGGAAGAGCCACTGGAGCCCGATGAAGGGGGCGCGCCACTTCGCCAGGTACGGCTGCATGGAGACGGGTTGTTTGCAGGCGTACTGGATGTAGACCTCGAGGTGGTCCTGCATGTTCTCGCCGACGCCGGGGAGGTCGTGGACGACGTCGATGCCGAGGGCGCTCAGCTCCTCGGCGTTGCCGACGCCGGAGAGCTGGAGCAGCTGCGGGGAGTTGATGGCGCCGCCGCACAGGATGACCTCATTGGCGCGGACCTGCTTCGGGGCGCCCTTGCCGCGCTGGTACTCCACGCCGACGGCCTTCTTGCCCTCGAAGAGGACGCGGGTGACGAGGGCGCGGGTGGTGACGGTGAGGTTGGGCCGCTTCATGGCGGGCTTGAGGTACGCCTTGGAGGCGGAGAGCCGGCGGCCGCGGTGGACGTTGCGGTCGAACTTGGCGAAGCCTTCCTGCCGGTAACCGTTGACGTCGTCCGTGGGGGCGTGGCCCGCCTCCTCGGTGGCCTTGAGGAAGGCGGCGAACAGCGGGTTGGTGGCGGGGCCGCGTTCGAGGACGAGGGGGCCGTCGTGGCCGCGGAACTCGTCGTCCGGGTCGGCGGCGAGACAGTTCTCCATGCGCCGGAAGTACGGCAGGCAGTGCGCGTAGTCCCAGTTCTCCATGCCGGGGTCGGCCGCCCAGCGCTCGTAGTCCATGGGGTTGCCGCGCTGGAAGATCATGCCGTTGATGCTGCTGGAGCCGCCGAGCACCTTGCCGCGGGCGTGGTAGACGCGCCGGCCGCCCATGTGGGGCTCGGGCTCGGACTCGTACTTCCAGTCGTAGAACCGGCTGCCGATCGGGTAGGTCAGCGCCGCGGGCATGTGGATGAAGACGTCCCACGGGTAGTCGGACCGGCCGGCTTCCAGGACCAGCACACGGTTGGCCGGGTCCGCGGAGAGCCTGTTCGCCAGTGCGCTGCCGGCCGAACCGCCGCCGACGATGACGAAGTCGTAGTGCAGGGGAGCCATGGTGCCTCGTCTCGCTCGCGCCATCGGTACGCGAGGCATGCTAGACCGGTATCGCAATACGCACCAGGTTGCGTGCAACGCAACTTGCCGGGGCGGGTTTCGCGCTGGTTACTTGCAATCGTGTTGTTTACTGCGCGTATAGTTTCGTTGTGAGCAACCACAGCCAAGTCACCGAAACCTCGAATTCACAGTCCGGTGGAGTGCAGTCGGTCGACCGCGCCATCAGCGTCCTGGAGATCCTGGCCCAGCGCGGGGAGGCGGGCGTCAGCGAGGTGGCCGCCGAGATCGATGTTCACAAGTCCACCGCGTTCCGTCTGCTCGGCGCCCTGGAGGCACGCGGTCTCGTGGAGCAGTCGGGCGAGCGCGGCAAGTACCGCCTCGGCTTCGGCATCGTACGCCTGGCGGGCGCGGTCACCGGACGCATCGACATCACCCAGCAGGGCCGCCCGGTCTGCGAGCGTCTGGCGGAGGAGATCGGCGAGACCGTCAACATCGCCGTGCTCCAGGAGCACTACGCGATCAACCTCTACCAGGTGCGCGGCCCCGCGGCCGTGACCGCGCACAACTGGGTCGGCCAGCTGACCCCGCTGCACGCCACGTCGAGCGGCAAGGTGCTGCTGGCGTACCTGCCCGCCACGGAGCGCGCCGCGCTGCTGACCGAGTCCGGGATGAAGAAGGTCACGCCGCACACCATCACCTCCCGGACGAGGCTGGAGAAGCAGCTCGCCGAGGTGCGGGAGGCCGGCTACGCCTGGACCCAGGAGGAGTTGGAGATCGGTCTGCACGCGATGGCGGCGCCGGTCCTCGACCGGGAGGGCCAGGTCATCGCGGCGGTCACCGCCTCGGGACCGTCGTACCGGTTCACCGAGGAGCGGATGCGGGAGCTGGCCCCGGTGCTGATCAAGGGAGCGGAGGAGATCAGCCACCGGATGGGTTACCTGGGCTGACCGCCCCCGGCCGCTACGACCGGCCGCCGAGGCGTTCGCCGACCCAGTCGTGGAAGGCGCCGATGTGGTGCTCACTGGGCACCAGGACGCCGCCCTTGGCGTACATCCGGGAGCTCATGCCGGGTTGTGTGCGTTCGCACGCCTCGAAGTCCTGCCGGTTGACCCGGTCGAAGAGTTCCACGGACCGGCTGACGTCCTTGCCGCTCTCGACGACGTGCGGGAGGTACAGCCAGTCGCACTCGACGATCGTGCGGTCCACGGCGACGGGGTACATCCGGTGGAAGATCACATGGTCGGGGACGAGGTTGATGAAGACCTGCGGCTTGACGGTGATCGCGTAGTAGCGGCGGTCCTGGTCGTCCGAGACGCCGGGGATGCGGTCCAGCCCCTCGGAGCCGTCGACGGTGAAGCCCCGCACCTCCTCGCCGAACTCCGCGCCGTGGCCGACGTAGTACTGGGCCGCGTAGCCGTCCGCGAACTCGGGGAGCACCTCGGTGAGTTCCGGGTGGATCGTGGCGCAGTGGTAGCACTCCATGAAGTTCTCGATGATGAGCTTCCAGTTGGCCTTGACGTCGTAGACGATGCGCTTGCCGACGGAGAGGCGGTCGACGTCGTAGCGCTCGATGGACTCGACGTCGCCGAGCCGCTCGACGACCGCGCCGATCACGTCCTCCTCGAAGGAGGGCGGGTTCTCCGCCAGGCACACCCAGACATAGCCGAGCCATTCCCTCACGGCCACGCTCACCAGGCCGTACTCGATGCGGCCGACGTCGGGCATCTTGGTGAGGTTGGGCGCCGCGACGAGCTTGCCGTTCAGGTCGTAGGTCCAGGCGTGGTACGGACACTGGAAGGCCCGCTTGACCTCGCCGGTCTCCTCCGTGCAGAGCTTGGCGCCGCGGTGCCGGCAGACGTTGAAGTAGGCACGGATCGAGTTGTCGCGGGCGCGGGTGACGAGGATGCTCTCGCGGCCCACGTCGACGGTGCGGAACGCGCCGGGCTTCGCCAGTTCGGAGGCGCGCGCGACGCAGAACCACATGGTCTCGAATATGTGCTCCTGCTCCTGGGCGAAGATCCCCGGATCCGTGTAGGAGGAGCCGGGGAGGGTGGCGATCAGGCTGTCCGGCAGGCTGGTCGAGGTCACGGTGCACTCCTCGGGAAACGTCGTGGATCGGACTGTCACGCGCCGGGAAGAGCGACTCCGGACGGCGTTGTGCAGGGAGCAGCGCTGCGTGCCATGAGCAACCGCAGCGTGGGGTGGGGCGGCCGCTGGTGTCAGGGTGTGGCGGCGAGTTGCTTGCGCCAGCGGGTGAACAGCCGGGGCTGGTTCATCCCGAG
This sequence comes from Streptomyces sp. NPDC030183, assembly GCF_055573455.1. NCBI lineage: Bacteria > Bacillati > Actinomycetota > Actinomycetes > Kitasatosporales > Streptomycetaceae > Streptomyces > Streptomyces sp. NPDC030183. Next base: position 173,101 of record NZ_JBVIBK010000011.1, on the reverse strand, counting down.
CACGGCGACCGGGTGACCGGCGCGCCGGTAGACCGCGAGGACGTCGCGGTCGTCGACGGCGCCCTGCTCGACGGTGACGCAGTCGGCGCCGGCCGCGTGACCGGCGAACTGGATCTTCACGCCGTACTGGTCGGACCAGAAGTACGGCGGCCGGGGCACGCCCGGTTCCACCGCGCCGCCCGCCAGCAGCGTGGCGACGGCGGCGGCGGGCCGCTCCTGGGCTCCGGTCCAGTGTTCGACGCGACGGTGGTGTCCGGCGCGCGGGTCGTACCAGGAGGCGCAGTCACCGACGGCGACGACTCCGGCGAGGCTGGTGCGGCCGTCGGCGCCGCACTTCACGCCGTTGTCGAGCGCGATGCCGGAGGCCTCCAGCCACTCGACGCAGGGACGGGCGCCCACGCCGACGACCACGATGTCGGCGGGGATCGTCCGGCCGTCCTCCAGGAGGACCGCGTCGACCCTGGTCTCGCCGCCCAGCCCCTTGACGCCGACTCCGCACAACAGCCGTACACCGTGGTCGGCGTGGAGGGCGGAGACGATACGGCCCATGTCCTCGCCGAGCGGCCCCGCGAGCGGTGTGGGCGCCGCCTCGACGACCGTGACGTCCAGACCGAGCGCGTACGCGGTGGAGGCGACCTCGGCGCCGATGAAGCCGCCGCCGATCACGACCAGCCGTCCGCCGCCGGCCAGTTCGTCCCGCAGGGCGCGGGCGTCGTCCAGGGTGCGCAGGACGTGCACTCCGGTGAGGCCCTCGGAGCCGGGCAGTCGCCGGGCGGCGGCGCCGGTGGCGATGACGATGCCGTCGGCCCGCACGGCGGTGCCGTCGGCGAGCCGGACGGTCCGCTCCCGGGCGTCGAGGCCCACGGCCCGGGTGCCGAGCAGCCACTCGGCCCGCAGGTCCTCGCCGTCCGCCTCCAGCGCGAGGTCGCTCTCACCGAGCACGCCGGAGAGGAACTCCTTGGACAGCGGGGGCCGGTCGTACGGGCGGTGGAGTTCGTCGCCGATGACGACCAGCCGTCCGTCGTAGCCCTGTCGGCGCAGCGAGCGCGCCGCCGAGAGACCGGCGAGCGAGGCGCCCACCACGGCCACCGTCCTCACGCGGGACCACCGGCGAGCCGGGCCGCCACGCAGGGCGGCAGGTTGGGGGCGTCCGTGGACACCTTCACGTGGATCACGCCGTCCTCGACGACGACCTCGTGGGTCCGCACCGGCAGCTTGGCCGGCGGAGCGTCGACCGACCCGGTCCGCAGGTCGAACTTCGAGGCGTGCAGCGGGCATTCCACCTCGCAGCCCTCCAGCCAGCCGTCGGCGAGCGAGGCGTCCTGGTGGGTGCAGGTGTCGTCGATGGCGAAGACCTCGCCGTCGTCGGTGTGGAACACCGAGACCGGCGGGTCGATGTCGAGCCGGATGGCCTCGCCTCGCGGGAGATCCACGAGACGGCACGCGGGAATCATCATGACACCTCGGTGCGTATAGCGAAACGGATTGCGGTAAGCGCAACATCAGTCTGGGGTCGCCCTGAACCCTTGTCAAGGCGTCGAAAGGGCCGCTTCGGACGGGTCCGCGGGCCGTCCTCACGACAGCTCGAAACGCCCGCACCACCTGCGGAAACAGGCGGTACGGGCGCCGCGCGGAGAGCCTCGGGGGACCTGGTCAGAAACCGCGGTCGAGCCATTCCTCCAGGTGCGGGGCCTCCGTGGCGATCGTGGTCGTGCCCCCGTGGCCGGTGTGGACGACGGTGTCACCCGGCAGGGTCAGCAGCCGGTCGCGGATCGAGCCGACGATGGTGGGGAAGTCGCTGTACGACCTGCCCGTGGCGCCGGGTCCGCCCGCGAACAGGGTGTCGCCGCTGAACAGGGCCGTCAGGTCCGGCGCGTACAGGCAGACCGCGCCGGGCGCGTGGCCGGGCGTGTGCAGCACGGTCAGCCCCACACCGGCCACCGTCAGGACCTGCCCGTCGGCGAGTTCACCGTCGGGCGCGCGCTCGGGATGGGTCTGCTTCCACAGCGGCATGTCGTCAGGGTGGAGCAGGACCGGGGCGCCGGTGCGGTCGGCGAGGGCGGGGGCGGCGTCGATGTGGTCGTTGTGGGCGTGGGTGCAGACGATGGCCGTCAGCCGGCGGTCGCCGACGGCCTCGGCGATGGCGTCGGCGTCGTGGGCGGCGTCGATGACGACGACCTCGTGGTCGTCGCCGACGATCCACACGTTGTTGTCGACGTCCCAGGTACCGCCGTCCAGGCTGAACGTGCCCGAGGTGACGAGGTGTTCGATGCGGGCGCCGGCCGTCACAGGACCACCACCGAGCGCAGCACGTCGCCGTGGTGCATCCGCTCGAACGCCTTCTCGACGTCGTCCAGGGCGATGGTCTCGGTGACGAAGGCGTCGAGGTCGAGCCGGCCCTGGAGGTAGAGGTCGATGAGCATCGGGAAGTCGCGGGAGGGCAGGCAGTCGCCGTACCAGGACGACTTCAGCGAACCGCCGCGGCCGAAGACGTCGAGCAGGGGCAGCTCCAGCTTCATCTCCGGGGTGGGCACGCCGACGAGGACGACCGTGCCGGCGAGGTCGCGGGCGTAGAACGCCTGCCGGTAGGTCTCCGGACGGCCCACCGCCTCGATGACGACGTCGGCGCCGAAGCCGCCGGTCAGCTCGCGGATCGCCTCGACGGCGTCGGTCTCACGGGAGTTGACCGTGTGGGTCGCGCCCAGCTTCTGGGCGGTCCGGAGCTTCCGGTCGTCGATGTCCACCGCGATGATCTTCGCCGCGCCCGCCAGGTTCGACCCGACGACCGCGGCGGCGCCGACCCCGCCGCAGCCGATGACGGCGACGCTGTCACCGCGACCGACGTTGCCGGTGTTGATGGCCGCGCCGATGCCGGCCATGACGCCGCAGCCGAGCAGACCGGCGGCCGCCGGGGACGCGGCGCGGTCGACCTTGGTGCACTGCCCCGCCGCCACCAGCGTCTTCTCCGCGAAGGCGCCGATGCCCAGCGCCGGGGACAGCTCCGTGCCGTCGGTCAGGGTCATCTTCTGCTTGGCGTTGTGCGTGGCGAAGCAGTACCACGGCCGGCCGCGCCGGCAGGCCCGGCACTGCCCGCACACGGCACGCCAGTTGAGGATGACGAAGTCACCGGGGGCCACATCGGTGACCCCCTCCCCCACCGACTCCACGACACCGGCGGCCTCGTGGCCCAGCAGGAAGGGGAAGTCGTCGTTGATGCCGCCCTCGCGGTAGTGCAGATCGGTGTGGCAGACCCCGCACGCCTCGACCTTGACCAGCGCCTCGCCCGGCCCCGGGTCGGGCACGACGATCGTTTCCAGGCTGACGGGGGCGCCCTTCCCCCGCGCGACGACAGCACGGACCTGGTGAGCCATGGCCACTCCTCGGCTGGTACGAGACCTGAGACTGACTGATGTTGCTTATGGCGGTACACATCGCATGTTCCGCAACACAGCATCGGGGAGGGCGGACCGGGGGTCAAGGCGTCGACCTGTGGTTTCCGGCAGGCCCCGACGGGGACCCGCCGACCATGACTGAGCGGACCCTCTCGCGCCGGCCACTGCAGCCCGCGCACCGGCCACGACAGCCGTCGCGGCGACCCTCGTTCCGGCCGGCCGCCGTCGCCGTCGAGGCGGGCTTCCGGTTGCTGGCCGGGGTGCGCGGCGCTCCCGCGCTGCACCCGCACGGACTGACGTGCGCGGCGGAGCTGGAGGTCGTGACCGACGGGGGTGAACCCTGGGGCGTCCCGTGGCTGGACACGGTCGGGGTGTACGAGGCGACGGTGCGCCTCTCCCGAGCGGCCGGCCTGCCACGGCGGCTGCCCGACGGGCTGGGGCTGGCCGTGCGCGTCGCCCGGGCGGACGGTCCGGACCGGCCGCTCGACCTGCTCCTCACCAGCAGCGGCCGTGGCCGGTTCACCCGCCGCCTCCCCCTGCCGCGCGCCGACGCGCTGGGCGGCCCCTACTCCACCCTGGTCGCCTACCGGGTCGGCGGCCGCTCCCGGCTCCTCGCGGCCTTCCCGCGTCCGGGGCGGCGGGCGCCCGGCGACCCGGCGAGCCTGCGCGAGGCCCTGGCCGAGGCGCCGCTCGTCTTCATCCTGTGCGCCGCCGACGCACCGCACCGCCTTCCGGGGCGGCGGGCGGCCACGGCTCCGGCCGCCGCCCCACCTGGCACCCCGTGGCGGCCGTTCGCCATCCTGACGGTACGCGGGCCACTCCCGGCGCCGCAGGAGGCGGCCCTCGGCTTCGACCCGTACCTCCACGACGCCCACGCCTTCACCCCCGGCCAAGCCCTGGCCACATCCCGCCGAGCCGCGTACCGAGGCTCCCGGAAGGGCCGGGGAAAGACCCCCCGCCCCTGACCCCGACAGCCACGCCGCGGAACCTCCGCCCACACCCGGCCGCCCTCCCGGGCCGCAGCCAGCACACGGCCGCTGCCGGGCCCACGGCGGCGGTGACGCCCACGCCTTCACCCCCGGCCAAGCCCTGGCTGCCGGGCCCACGGCGGCGGTCAGCGCCACCGCCCGCAGCCGTGCGCAGCAAGGGGTTCGCGGCCATGCGCGGCTGGTCTCGTCGACGACGCCCCCGCCTGCGGACGGGGGCGAAGGTCGGGGTCGGTCAGCGGGCCGTTCGGCCCATGCGGTCGCTGCCGCGAGAGCGCATGCCGGCCCGGCCGCCGCGGCCGCTCCGGTCGGTCTCGCCCGCCGCCGCACCGGCGGCCAGCGCGAGGAGCAGCGCGACGGCGCCGACGATGATGTTGTTCACGATGGTCCGCGTGGTGTCCACGTTCCCCGCGACGACCCACGGGGCGACGATGGTCCAGACCCCGATCAGCGCGGCCGCCCACGCCCTGGCGTGAGTGCGCTCGTAGGCGTGACCGAAGCCGCTCAGCAGGAGCGCGTAGGCGATACCGGTGATCAGGTTGTTGATGGCCAGCGTGCCGAAGCCGTTGAAGCCCGCTATCCAGGGCGACGCGGCCAGGTACAGCCCCGTGACGAGGGCCAGCGCCTCGACGGCCTGCCCCTGCTGGGTCGAGGCCGCCCGCTCGGCCCGGGCGTGACGTTCCCGCATCTCGAGGATGTCCGGATGCGACTCCAGGGTGGTGTGGGTCTGGTCGGTCATTGCTCGCCTCCTGCTTCGGGGGGTCACGATCCATGTCCCCGATCGCCTGCCCGAGTACCCACGCGAATGCCTTGAATCGGGTGATTTCGGTGTGCGGGCCGGGACCAGGAAAGGATGGTGGCCCGGACCGGGAAACGGGGCGGCCCGGACCCGGCAAGGGGATGGCCGGAACGCGGCAGGGGTTTTCGCGGCGCGACATGCACGACGGAGGCGGGGGTACTTCGTCCGCTCGGCCATCACAAGGAGTCCCCATGACCTTCAATCCTCTGGAGCAGCGGGGCATCCCGCTGGACCGCCAGCTCCGCGACTGGCGTGAGCTGAACGTGGAGCCGATCGACCCCGACCGGTGCGACCCCTACACCCGCTGCCGGATCATCACCATGAACGGCATCGAGGTGGAGGCGATCCTCTTCAGCCACCAGCTCGCCCGCAACACCGTCGACCCCGAGGTCAAACGGCAGCTCGCCCGGACCCGCTACATCGAGGCGCAGCAGCAGAAGGTGGTGAACTGGCTGCTGCCCGGCGTGGCCTCCGTGCTGGAGACGACCATCGCCTACGAGCAGGTCGCGGTGGACCTGACGGCGTGGGTCGCGCGGATGGAACCGGATCCCTATCTGAAGCAGGCGTACGAGTTCGGTGTGCTGGAGGACTTCGACCACCTGTACCGGTACGCCAACCTGTACGAGATGATCGAGCACCGCAAGGCGGAGTCGATCGTCGAGGGCCTCACGGAGGTCATGCCGGGCCGGCCGACCAGGTACCACCACCGCGACCCGTACGACAACGTGCGCGACCCGTACGCGAAGGACGAGACGGACCCGCTCTCGAAGCTGCACGCGCTGACGATCATGTCGGCGGAGCAGCAGACCATGAACTTCTACATGAACGTCGGCCCGCAGTACATGGAGCCGATCGCCCGCCGGCTGTACCAGGAGATCGGGCTCATCGAGGAGGAGCACGTCACCCACTACGAGTCCCTCGTCGACCCGGGTGAGACGTGGTGGGAGCAGCTGGTCAACCACGAGTACAACGAGTGCTACCTCTACTACTCCTTCATGGAGCAGGAGAGCGACCCCAAGGTCAAGGCCGTCTGGGAGCTGCACCTCAACATGGAGCTGGAGCACCTGCACATCGCCTGCGACCTGATGCGTCGGCACGACGGACGCGATCCCGCCTCGGTGCTCGCACCGCAGCTGCCGAACGTGCTGACGTTCGAGCCGAACAAGGGCTATCTGCGGGAGCTGCTGAACACGCAGATGGATCTGACCACGCTCGGCGCCGGGTACGTGCGGGACGCGCACGAGCGGTTCGAGTCGATGCAGGAGCGGATCCACGGCGGCGAGGCACCGCCCAGCGATCAGGTCATCGCGGAGCACGGGGCGATGTTCGGTCGGGAGTACCGCGTGCAGTCCGAGGGCGAGCACCCCGACCCCGCCCAGCGCGAGAAGTGAAGGAGGGCGAGATGACCGAGCTCCACACCCCGCACGCGGGGGACGACCAGGCCGAGGACACGGACGTGGTGGCGCTGCTGATGCGGCAGCACGGCGACATCCGCAATCTCTTCGACGAGGTCGAGGCGAGCACGGGCGAGGAGCGCCGTGACGCCTTCCGCCGGCTCGTGCGGCTGCTGGCCGTGCACGAGACCGCCGAGGAGGAGGTCGTCCACCCCTTCGCCCGGAGCGCCCTGACCGGCGGCGGGCAGGTCGTCGACGACCGGCTCGCCGAGGAACGGGCCGCGAAGGAGACCTTGGCGGAGCTGGACGACCTGGACACGGATGACCCGAAGTTCCTGCCCCGGCTGATGCGGCTGCGTACGGAGGTGCAGGAGCACGCCCGGGCCGAGGAACGCTACGAGTTCACGCACATCCGCCGCGGCGCGGACCCCGGCCGGCTCGCCGCCATGGCCAAGGCGGTCAAGGCCGCCGAGGCGATGGCGCCCACCCGCCCCCATCCCGGTGTGGAGTCCTCGGCGGCGAACCTGGCCCTCGGGCCGGTCGCCGCCCTCATGGACCGCACGAAGGACGCCGTCCGCAAGGCCCTGGGCAAGGACGGCTGAGCGCCCGGCGCGGCCGACGTGGCGGGGGTGGTCCGGGAGTGGTCGGGGCCCCTGCGGGCCCGGAGTGGCCGGGGAGGCCGGGGAGGTCTCTAATGGTGGAGGGAGCGGCGGCGATTGGAGGACGTCTGGCGTTGTCGACCTGGGGTTTCGCCCGGTCGACGGAGCCGCTCGCACCCGGTGGTGAGGGCGGCGCCGCCCCGGCCGTACGGGCTCTCGCGGCCGTGACGCAAAACGGTTCCTCCGGGCGTTCCCGGCGGTCCGGCGCGGCATGGTGCGGGGCACCGCCGGGCACACATGTGTCGGGTTTGCGGTGAAGCGGCTGGGCACTCGGATCGTCCCAGGAGCAAGCGCTTGAGTCGAGGTGATCAACCCCGCGGGACGGGTGTCGGCCAGGGTCCCTCGCGAGCCGGTCACGGCAGCGAGCCGAGCAGAGGGCGACTGATGACGACGATCGGCCTGGAAGAGGAGTACGTGCTGGTCGACCCTGTCACGGGCCTACCGGTCCCCTACGCCGAGAAGGTGCGCCTGTCGGCGTGTCTGGCGCACCTGGCGGAGGAGCACGAGGTGCACTACGAGCTGCTCCAGTCGCAGGTCGAGGTGACCACCCCGGTATGTCGCACCCTGGACGAGATCGGCGGGCACCTGCTGCGGCTGCGGCACGCGGTGGGCGCCGCCGCCGAGGAGCACGGCTGCCGTATCGCGGCGGCCGCGACACCCCCGCTGCGCGACGCGCGTTCCATGGCCGTGACCGATCAGACCCGCTATCGGGCCATGCTCGCGCAGGCACCCCAGCTGGTGGAGGAGCAGCTGGTCAACGGCATGCATGTGCATGTGGGGGTACCCAGCCGCGAGGTCGGCGTGGAAGTGCTCAACCGGCTGCGCGTCTGGTTGCCGACGCTGACCGCGATGTCGGCGAACTCCCCGCTGTGGGACGGCCACGACACCGGTTTCGCCAGCTGGCGCACGGTCGTCTTCAGCCGGTGGCCGGTCAGCGGTATGCCGCCCTCCTTCCTGGACTCGGCCGACTACGACCGCCGGGTGCGTCAGCTGGTGGACAGCGGTCTGATCTCCGACACCGGCCAGGTGTACTGGCAGGCCCGCCTCTCGGAGCGCTACCCGACCATCGAGGTGCGCTGCCCCGACGTACAGCTGCGCGCGGACGACGCCGTGATGTTCGCCGGGATCGTCCGGGCCCTGGTGGAGACCGCCCGCTCCGAGGCGGCCGACGGCGTTCCCCCGCCCGACTGCGCGCCGGAGCTCCTGGAGGCGGCCATGTGGCACGCCGCCCGCCATGGCCTGGGCGACACGCTGATCGCTCCCGACGGTCAGCGGCGCCGGGCCGGCGACGTGCTGTGCGGGCTCCTGCGCCACGTCGCCCCGGCGCTGGAGGCGTCGGGTGACACCCGGGAGGTGACGAGCCTGGTGCACCGGCTGCTCCAGGGCGGCACCGGAGCGGACCGCCAGCGGACCGCCCTCGCGACGGGCGGCCCGAGGGCGGCCATAGAGCTGATCACCACGGAGAGCACACTCCCCTGACGCCCGACGCCGTTCCGCCGTCCGGCCCCGCAATGCCGTCCTCGCCCCGTAACGCCGTCCAGGCGTCGGGTCCCGGCTTGCCTTGCCTGGCGAGGTTTTCCGGCCTTCCCTTCGCCCCTCCCCTCCCCTACCGCTGGGGCCCGGGAGCGTGGCCGGGCGGCGTCGGCGGGTGGTCCGAGGCGTCGTCGCGGGCGACGGAGAGCCGGCCGCCCGACCGTGTCTCCGGGGTCAGTTCGACCTGCACCTGATGGGTCGTCTGACGGTCCACGGAGCCGCCCAGTTCGGCCGTCACCACGCCGATGCGCACCCCGCCGCGACCCGAGCCGGACTGGTGGACCTGCACGGTGAACGTCAGGCTCACCTTGTCGACGCTGAATCCGACGGACCTGCCCTGCGCCTCGTCCCGGGCGCGCTCCAGCTCGCCCCTGATCTGCCGGATCACCTCGGTCAATCCCACGAACCCCGGTCCATCGGTCAACTCGCACCCCCCGCACGCCTGTTGATCCCTGTCGCCCCAGTATGCGCCGGGACGTGTCGCTCGTATAGTTGTGCTATGGCGGACGACGGGGGAGTCGTTGATGGTTCGTCACTCGGGACGCCCGGCTGGGCTGTGCGCATCCGCCGGGCGGACGGAAAGATCGCGGGCGCCGGCATTCTGCTGAGCCCCGACCGGGTGCTCACCTGCGCCCATGTGGTGGCGGACCGGGAGGCCCGGTTCACCGCGGAGTTCGTCGGGGCGGCGCCCGGTCTCGCGGTGCCCTCGGTCGCCGCGTGGGTCGACGGGGACGCGTACGTCCCCAACACCCGGGACGCGGACGGCGATCCGATCGGCGACGTGGCGCTGCTCCGCCTCGAACAGCCGAGGCCCCTGACGGAGCCGACCCTGCTGCACCGGCTCTCCGCGCCCAACCGAGCCGTCCAGATGTACGGCTTCCCGTACGACCACAACGGCGGCATCTGGTTCCGGGCCAGCATCGTCGGCGGCTGCGGACGGGACGGGCAGGTCCAGCTGAGCCCGAGGAGCCCAGGAGAGCTGGCCAGTCCCGGGTGCAGCGGCTCGGGAGTGATGGACACCCTGACCGGCAAGGTCATCGGGATGGTCCTCAGCGGTATCGCGGACCAGCACGGCAACCTGTTCTCCTTCATGAGCCCGGCCGAGACCATCGTCCGGCACCTGCCCCAGGTCCGCCTCTGGACCCGGGGCAGGACGGCCGTGGACGACGGGCTCCGGACGACCCGGCAGGACACGGCCGAGGCACTGCTCGACGAGCCGTACGCCCAGCGCCTCGCCGACTGGCTGCAGGACGACGGCCGGCAGGTGAAGATCAGCCTGGTCCCCGCCGACGACGCGGTACGGGGCGCCACGCTGCGCCGCGCGATCACCCTCGCCGACCGGGAGCTGCGCACCGCGGCGTCCGTCGGCCGCGCCTCCCTCGACCCGCCGGGCACCGTCCCGTCGGCCGGCGGCCACGACCTGGCCGTGAACGCGGCCGGGCTGACCTCCGCCGAGATCGGGGAGCGCATCGCGGAGCGCATGGGGCTGTGGCAGCATCCGGCGGACCCGGTGGCGGAGCGGATCCAGGCCGCGGACGTCACCCTCACCGTGGTCGTCGTCGGGGTCGACGAGGCCACCGATCCGCCCGCGCTGCTGGAGCTGTTGAAGGCCCTGCGCGCCAAGGGCAACCGCCTCCTGCTGGTCTTCCGCGCCACCGGCCCCGTCTACCACCGCGCCCGGCGGGAACTGGTCATCGAGCCCGAACGAGAGCGCCGCGCGCGCCTCGTCGGACGGCTGGAGGAGATCACCGGACCGCTCGCCCGCGCCCTCCACGAGGGCATGGCGGCCGTACGGGCCGAGAACCTGAGCCCCGTCGACGCCGATCTGGTGCGGGCGCACGCCGCCCTCGCCGCCCTCAAACTCATGGGGGACGCCGACGACGCCGGCCCGCAGCTGGCCCGGTACGAGCGCCTCGCCCGGCGGGTGGCCGCGCGGCTGACCAGGAGCGTCCGCGCTCTCGACGCGCTCCGCGACCGGCGGGACGAGTTGGACGGCAGGCTCCGCGGCTACCACGACCTGCATCTGAACTCCGTACGAGGCAACGAGGAGGACCTCACCTTGGACGCTCTTCGTCTGCGCGCGCACGAACTGCTGCGGGCCAGGCCGTGCGACGTCAAGGCCGCCGAGGCGGCCGTGGAGGCGTACACCCGCCGCGTCGACCGCCGGGCCCCGCGGAGACGGGGACAGGGGGGTGCCTCCGCGTCATGACGTCCTTACCCGTGCCGTGCCCGAGATCCGACTGCCCGGGCGGCGGCCGCATCATGGTGACCGGCTTCTGCGACACCTGCCACCGACGGCCCCCCGACCTGTCCCGGACGACTCCGGCACGGCCCGCCCCCGACCCCGGACCCGATGCCGGGAAGCAGCCCCGCGGGCCCGTCCGGCGGGTCCCCGAGACCCTCGACAACGACGGGCTGGTGGTCCTCCCGGAGATCCCCTCCCCCGATCCCTCCGAGGCCGCGGCCACCGTCGCCGCCCCGCCCACCGGCGGCAGGCGCTGCGGTGTCGACAACTGCGCCGGGACCATCGGTGTGGCCTTCCCCGGCGGCCCCGCCCTCACCCGGGGCTACTGCCCCCGGTGCGGCCGGGCCTACTCCTTCGAGCCGAAGCTGCGCCCCGGCGACCGGGTCGGGGACCACTACCGGGTGCTCGGCTTCCTCGCGGTGGGCGGCCTCGGCTGGGTGTACCTGGCGGAGGACACCCGGGTGCCGGACCTCCATGTCGTCCTCAAGGGGCTGATCAACACCGGCGACGCCGTCGCCCGGCGGTCCGCCGTCGAGGAGCGCCACTCGCTGACCACGCTCCACCACCGGGACATCGTGCGCATCGTCACGTATGTGCGGCACCAGGGGCCCGGCGAGCCGGAACCCACCGGCTACATCGTGATGGAGTACGTCTCGGGCCGCTCGCTGGACTGGATCCGGCGTGCCTCCGACACGGAGCTCACGGCCCTCTTCGGCGGCCCCTTCGGCATCGGACATGTGATCACGTACGGCTGCAAGATCCTCGGAGCGCTGGAGTACCTGCACCACCAGGGCCTGCTGTACTGCGACATGAAGCCCGAGAACGTCATCCACTACGGGCGCGACATCAAGGTCATCGACCTCGGGGCGATCCGGCGGACCGACGACCGGTCCTCCACCCTCGTCTACACCTCGGGCTACGCGCCGCCGAAGCAGGAACGCGACCAGCGCGGCTTCCACATCGACACCGACCTCTTCACCGTGGGCCGGACGCTGGAGACCCTGGCCGCGCGCGCCGAGCCCGCCGCGGGGCTCGCGGCCCGCTCCTTCGACGCGCTGATCAGACGGGCCACGCACGCGGAGCCGGCGGCCCGCTTCACGTCCGCGGCGGAGATGTCCCGTCAGCTGTGGGAGGTGCTGCGCGAGCACCAGGCACTCCGCGGGCACCCGCCGTACCCGGAACGCTCCACCCGGTTCGAGCCGACCGCGGCGGTCTTCGGCGCGGCGCTCGGCACGGTACCGGCGCTGGACCACTGGACCCGCCGCTCCGGGCAGGACACGCCGGAGCTGCCCGTCGGGCCACCGGACCCGGAGGAGACCGCGCGGGCGCTGCCGGTGCCGATCCCCGATCCGGCGGACCCCGCCGCCGTGCTGCTCGGCGGACTCGTCTCCGGCAGCCCCGAGCGCACCGCGGAGCGCGCCGAACGGGACCCGGCGCTCGGCACGGTCGAGACGGCGTGGTGGCTGTGCCGGGCCTACCTGGCCGCGGGGGACACGGACCGGGCCGAGCGGTGGCTCGACCGGGCCCGCGAGCGGAGCGGCGCGTACGACTGGCGGACCTTCTGGCACCAGGGCCTGGTGTGGCTGACGCGCGGGCAGGCGCAGCGGGCGGAGGCCGAGTTCGCGGCCGCCTACTCGGCGCTGCCCGGGGAGTCGGCGCCGAAGCTGGCGCTGGGGTTCTGCGCGGAGTACCGCTCGGCCGCCGAGGACCGGACCGAGGCGTACTACGAGGCCGTGTGGCGACGGGACCGGACGCAGGGCAGCGCGGCCTTCGGCCTCGCCCGGCTCCATCTGCGGCGGGGGGACCGGGCGCGGGCGGTCGCGGTGCTGGACGAGGTGCCGACGACGTCACGGCACTACGACGCCGCGCGTGTCGCCGCGATCCGGGTGCTCACCGGCCGGCTGGCCGGATCGGGGCCGACGGTGGACGAGCTGGCCGACGCGGACCGGCGGCTGGCGCGGCTGGCGGGCCCGGGGCAGCACCTGGTGGGGAGCGCCGCCTGGGACCGGCTGGTCACCGAGGTCCGCGAGAACGCGCTCGGCTGTCGGCCGCCCGGAGGGTGGGGTCCGCGCTTCCCGGCCGGTGAGGTGTTCGGGCCGCTGGACACCCGCGGGGGATTGAGCACCCTGCTGTCGGGGTCGCTGCGCAGACTCGCGGACCAGGCGGGCAGCGCCGTCGAGCGCGGTGAGCTGCTGGACCTGGCGTACGCGGCCCTCCCGGAGCCGGTCCGGCTGCGCGAGCTGCTGCGGGGCCGACGGCGGACGGCGTGAGAGTGCGGGCCCGCGGCCGGGACGCCGGCGGGCCGTGAACGGGCCGGGCGGGCCGGGGGCCCGCGGACGAGGGCGAGCGCGAGGAGCGCGGACACCGTGGACACAGGCGCATTCGTGAACGAGTACGCGAGGAACGAGGAACCGTCGGGCGGCGGGGACGCGGGGACCACGTCCGTGGGCCTCGACATCAGCCAGTGGAAGTACCTGTCCCGTGAGGCGCGGGAACCGCAGATGCACGCCATCCTGACCGTCGAGGCCGACGGTACGCAGAACGGCGGCGGGACGGGCCCGGTGCTGGCGCAGGTTCTGGCGGTGGACTGCTCCAGTTCCATGGCGTATCCGCAGGAGAAGCTGCGCGCGGCGCACCAGGCGGCCGTGGCGGCGCTGCGGCTGCTGCCCGACGGCACGCCCTTCGCGGTGGTCCGGGGCACCCAGTCGGCCGACATGGTCTATCCGACGACGGCGACCATGGCGCGGGCGAACGACCGGCACCGGGCACGGGCGGAGAGGGCGGTGCTCGATCTGGTGGCCGGGGGCGGTACCTGCATCGGCAGCTGGCTCGACCTCTCGCGCAGGCTGCTGATCGAGGCGGACGCGCCCATCGGCCATGTCCTGCTGCTGACCGACGGCAAGAACCAGCACGACGAGCTGATGCCGCTGGCGGACGTCCTGGAGGCGTGCGCGGGGCGGTTCGTGTGCGACGCCTGGGGCATCGGCGACGGCTGGGACGGCCGGGAGCTGCTGCGCATCACCAGCCGGCTGCACGGCACGACCTCGTCGGTGCGGGAGGCGGCTTCCCTGCCCGAGGAGTACGAGCGGGTGATGCACCGGCTGCTCGCCAAGAGCATCCCGGAGCTGGTGATCTCCGTGACCCCCGTGGCCGGGGCCGGGGTGCGCTCCCTCAAGCAGGTGTTCCCGACCGAGGTGGAGCTGGACCCGGTCGGCCCGGACGGCGACGGGACCTGGCGGTTCGTCACGCGCGCGTGGGGCGACGAGACCCGCCGGTACCAGCTGTGCCTGTCCGCCGACCCGGCGGGGATGCCCCGGGGGGAGGACCTGCAGCTCGCGGTGGTCGCCCTCGACGTGCCCGGCGGCCACGGGGTGGAGGTGACGCCGGCCCTGCCGTGCGTGGTGCACTGGACCGACGACGTGGCGCTGTCGGCGCGCAGCGACCTCCAGGTGGAGCACTTCGAGCGGCATCAGCGGCTCGGCGAGGCCGTCGCGGCGGCCACGGACGCCCACCGCAACGGCCGGAGCGACCTGGCGCAGCAGCATCTGGGCCGGGCCGTGCGGCTCGCCCACGCGATCGGTGCCGAGCAGGCGCTCGACCGGTTGGAGCGGCTGGTGGAGATCCTCGACGCCGAGGCGGGGCGGGTCAGGCTCCGCTCCGGGGTGGCGGCCGTCGACTTCGAGCATGCGATCACCGCCAGCAGCGTCAGCACGTACGAGCCCGACGCGGGCTCCACCGACGACGTGTTCCCCGACGACCCGGTCGCGGCCTCCTTGCCGTGCCCCTCCTGCCGGGAGCGGACGTCCGCGGCGGCGCGCTTCTGTTCGCGGTGCGGTCACGACCTCCGGGAGGGGGCGTGAACACCACCGGGCGCGCTCTGGTGCGCAGGCTCTGGGTGCTGCTGTCCCTCGTGGTGGTCTCCACCCTGGTCCTGTTCGGTGCCTACCGCGGGGTGCACGACGACACGGTGCCGCTGGCGTCGTCGAGCGCCCCGGGCATCCTGGCGGTGGACACCGCGAGGAACGCCGTGCTGCGGGCGCACGAGGCGGTCGAAGAGAGCGGTCCGGCCCCGGACGCGACGGGTGACTTCGACACCCAGATTTCGGTCGCCCACCAGAGCATCGCCGTCGCGGCCTCGGAGAATGTCGCCGGACCGGCGGACCGGCACAGCCTGAAGACGATCACCGGGTTGATCACGGTGTACTCGACCTGGGTGGAGCAGGCGGGGCAGGAGGAGGACGCGTCGCTGCGCGCGGCCTTCCTGCACTACGCGCAGCGCGGCCGGGACGACATCGTCGAGCGTCTCGACGAGCTGCGGGGCCGGCAGCTTGCGGTCGCCCGTGAGCAGGCGTCGTTCCCCTGGCCGCTGTGGCTGGGCTGGGGAACGGTGGCCGTGCTGGGCCTCGCGCTGTGCGGGGCGCTGGTGGAGGCGCAGTGGTTCGCGCGGCGTCGCTTCCGTACGGCCGTGCAGCCGTGGCTGCTCGCCGCCACGGTTCTGTGGGCGGGCTGGGTGGCGGTCCTCGGTTGGTTCACGGTACGGGCGCACCGGGCGATGGGTGACTCGCTCGCCGAGCTGCGCGGGGCCCGGGAGGCGGACGAGATACCGCGGGCCGGGGCGAACGTGGAGCGGTACATGGCGGACGCCGCGTTCTGGGCGTCGCTGTCCGGTTGGGTCCTCGTCGGAGGGGTCGTCCTGATGGTGTTGACGGTGTCGGGGCTGGGGCCGCGCATCTCCGAGTACCGGTTCAGGGTGTCGCGATGAGCCGCCCGCGGACCAGGACGCTCGTCGCCGTCGGTGTGTGTCTGGTGCTGCTGGCGACGGTGGTCGCGGTGGTGCGTCTGACGGGGGGCTGGACCGGGTCGGTGACGGTCCTCGCCAACTGGAGCGGTGCCGAGCGGGAGCAGTTCGAGCGGGCGGTGCGGCCGTTCGAGAAGGAGTACCGCATCGACGTCGTGTACCAGGGCAGTTCGGCGCTGAGCCAGGTGCTGGCGGCCGATCTGGCGGCCGGTACGCAGCCCGACGTGGCGCTGCTGCCGGGGCCCGGGGAGCTGACTGCGTACGCGGCCGAGGGCAGGCTGGAGCCGTTGGACGGCCTGTTCGAGGCGGGGTCGTACGCCGGGGTCTGGGTGCCGAAGGTGGCGGGCGCGGACGGCCGCAGGCGCACGTACTGGCTGCCGGTGAAGACCGGTCTGAAGAGCATGGTGTGGCACGCGGGCGATCTGTCGGCGGACGGGATCGGGCGGGCCGCCGGTGAGCCCGGCCGCTGGTGCGTGGGCATGGAGTCCGGTGCCACCTCGGGCTGGCCGGGCACCGACTGGGTGGAGGACGTCCTGCTCCAGCAGGCCGGCCCGGAGGCGTACGCCCAGTGGGCGAACGGCCGCCTCCCGTGGACGGACCCCCGGGTACGCAAGGCGTGGCGCGCCTGGGGCGACATGGTGGGCGCGGGCGACCGCTCCCGCGTCGGCCGTCTGCTGCGGGACAACTTCGCCCGGGACTGTCCCCGCCGGAACCTGGAGCACCTGGGCTCGTTCCGCGGCGACCGCTGGAAGGCCGTGGCGGGCGACTTCGTGCACTCCGCCGAGGTGATCCCGGGCGCGCGGGAGGGCGCCGACCACTGGGAGGTCTCCGGGGACCTCGCGGCCATGCTGAACGCGACGGACGAGGCCAGGAAGCTGATCCGTTTCCTGGCCGACCCCGACACCCGGCTGCCGGACTTCACCGCGAACCGGAAGGCCGCCGCACCGGGCGGTCGGCAGGACGCCCCGGAGAGGCGGATCGGTGCGATCCTGCGCGGTGCGGAGCGGCGACTGTGCTGGGACGCCTCGGACACCATGCCCCCTGCCCTGCGCGACGCCTTCCACCGGGCGGTCCTCCGTTTCCTGGTCGCCCCCGGCGAACTGGACGACCGGCTGCGGGAGTTGGAGGACCTCAGCGACGACCGCCGCCCCACCCTGCCGGTGTGCGGCGGCGGCTGACGAGGTGTGGGCCACCGGCTCACGCGGAGGGCGCCGGCGCGGGCCCGTTCGCCGCGTTCAACCGCCCGCACGAACGGGCTCCACGGGCTCGGGCACGGCCTCCGTCTCCACCGACCGGGCCGCCGGGCGGCGTACGGCACGTCGGGGGACCCGGCGGGCGAGGGGTTCGGTCCAGCGGGCGGCGAGCGGGCCCAGCACGACGAGGATCAGGACGTACGCGGTGGCGAGCGGGCCGATCCGGGGTTCGACGCCGACGGCGAGTCCGGCGATGACGATGGAGAACTCGCCCCGGGCGACGAGGGTTCCGCCTGCCCGCCAGCGGCCCTTCGCGGGGATACCGGCGCGGCGGGCGGCCCAGTGACCGGTGGCGATCTTCGTGAGGGCGGTGACGACGGCCAGGGCGAGGGCCGGGACGAGCACGGGCGGGATGGCGGAGGGGTCGGTGCGCAGGCCGAAGAAGACGAAGAACACCGCGGCGAACAGATCCCGCAGCGGGGTGAGGATGCTGCTGGCTCCTTCGGCGACCTCGCCGGACAGGGCGATCCCCACGAGGAACGCGCCCACGGCGGCCGAGACCTGCAGGTGCTGGGCGACTCCGGCGACGACGAGGGTGAGGCCGAGGACGACCAGGAGGAGCAGTTCGGCGTTGTCGGAGGAGACGGCGCGGCTGATCAGCCGGCCGTGGCGCAGGGCCGCGTAGAGGACGACGCCGACGGTGCCGAGGGAGATCAGCAGGGTGAGGGCACCGCCGGCGAGGCTCACCCCGGCGAGCAGGGCGGTCAGGATCGGCAGGTAGACGGCCATGGAGAGGTCCTCGAGGACCAGGATGCCCAGCACCACGGGCGTCTCGCGGTTGCCGAGCCGGCCCAGGTCGCCGAGGACCTTGGCGATGACGCCGGACGAGGAGATCCAGGTGACCCCGGCCAGCGCGACGGCCGCGACCGGGCCCCAGCCGAGGATCAGGGCGAGCGCGGCGCCGGGGGCGGCGTTGAGGACGAAGTCGACGGCGCCGGAGGGGTACTGGGTCTTGAGGTTGGTGACGAGTTCGGTGGCGCTGTACTCCAGGCCGAGCAGGAGCAGCAGCAGGACGACGCCTATCTCGGCGCCGGTGGCGACGAACTCCTCGCTCGCCCGCAGCGGCAGGATGCCGCCGTGGCCGAAGGCGAGCCCGGCGAGGAGATAGAGGGGTATGGGGGAGAAGCCCACACGTCCGGCGAGGCGTCCCAGCAGGCCGAGGGCGAGGATGATCGCCCCGAGTTCGATGAGCATGGCGGTGGTGTGATGCACGGGCGTCTGTCCTCCGTTGACGAGGGCGGGCGGCGTCTGTGCCTGGTGTCGAGCAGGCGTGTGCAGCGGGCTGGGTCCGGTCGGCCCGTCACTCGCCCGTATCGGGAACACTGTCGCGAGCGGCGATCACGGCACGCACGCGGATGACTCGGCCCATGCCCTCGCCCCCCTCACGCCGGCCCTTGACCGCCGACCACTCCCCCCACGCCTGAGCGAACACATGCTCAATGGAGCATAAGTATTCCGTAAGGATGCTAGCGCACCCGGAAAGGGAAAATGTGAAAACCGCACAGGGGGTGTGGTGTCAACGGCCCGTGCCGAGCAGCGACATGAGCGTCTCGGTGAAGGCGGTCGCCGACTGGTCGGCGTGCTCGCGCATCCGCGCGGCCACGGCGTCCGCGCCCCCGCCCTCCACGAGGCGGACGAGCCGGTCGGCGCGCCGCTCGTGGCCCTCACGGGTGTCGGGAAGGGTCGTCAGATAGAAGTCCGCCGCGTCGTAGGCCATGTGGAACACATGCTTCTTCACGTCGCTCAGCGTCAGATAGTCGTCGTGCGTCATGGGCACCGGCTCGGGAGCGCCCACGCACAGGGCCGGCGTGCCGGCGCCCCAGGCGTTGACCGCCAGGTGGTAGGTGTCCGTGATGACCAGCCGGTACCGGGGCAGGACACGCAGCAGATCGCCGAGGGTGTGGCCGCCCGGCCGCCGCGCGATGTGGCCGGCGCGGGAGGGGATGTCCCGGTCGAACCAGGGCAGCCATTCGAGCGGGGCGCCGAGCCGGTCCGCGAGGGTCGCGCAGAAGTCCGGCAGCCATGCGGGGATCTCGGTGCGCGCGCCGAGGAACACGCCGATCGCGCCGCCCTCCGGAAGGTCCTGGGACCAGGCCGTGGCCGGGAGGTGGTCGAGGTCGCCCGGGCGGGACAGCAGCGCCGCGTCCGAACCGAAGTGCTCGGTCGTGCGGTCCCCGCGCAAGCGCGCGATCCTGGCCGCCGAAAGCGGTTCACGCATCCACATCCGGTGACTGCGCGTCACCAGCCGGGAGAACAGCGGGCCGTACTCCTTGTCCTCGTAGTCGGACTGCGTGTTGTGCAGAATCGTCCCGCCGTAACTGAGGGTCCGGGCAAGGAGTTCGTCCGGCTGGTCCGCCAGCAGCAGCGTGCGGTTCAGCAGCAGCCGGGCCTCGTCCCGGTCCCGCGCCATGCCGAAGTCGAGCAGGCGGTTCGTGGCGTCCTGGGCCAGATAGTGCCGGGTGTGCAGGAAGTCGCCCCAGAAGACGACCGCGTCATGGTCGCGCAGCTCGTCCACGTGCTCGGCCAACGGCCGGAAGCGGAACGGGAACTCGGTGCCCCGCGCGCACTCCCGCGGTTCCACCGTCTCCGGTGGGTGCAGGGTGTACCAGGTGGCGTCGACGGGGGCGGGCATCCTCCGCCGCAGGGACTCGAACGCCAGGTCGACGGTCACCATGCCGGTGTTGCGGTACCCGATGTTCGGCGCGGTGATGACCGCAACGCGTGCCATGTGCTCGTTCTCCCCCTCGCCGTCGGCGGCGCCGTCGCGGTCGGAAACGGATCATGTGCCAACGTACACGTCCGCCCCGGCCCGTCGACGCCCGGCCCGCCGCCCCTGCCTACCTCAACAGCCCTGGTCGGGGCCGGACTTGGCAGCACGCCGGACCGGCGGGCATCCGTGCGTCGCGCCGGGGGGCGGCGCCGCTCCTCAGACGATGGGGTCGAACCAGGTGGGCGCGTCGGACATGGCCTGCTTGATCCGGAAGAGCGCGAACTCGCTCAGCTCGGGCAGGGCGTCCAGGGAGTACCAGCCGACCTCCAGCGACTCGTCGTCGTTGACCCGTGCCTCTCCCCCGACGGCACGGCACCGGAAGGTGGTGTCCATGTACTGGCAGACGTCCCCGTTGTCGTACCGCACCGGTTCGAGCGCCTGGACGAGGACGATCCGCTCGGGCACGCACCGGACCGCCGTCTCCTCGTGCACCTCGCGCACCGCACAGGCGGCGGGCTGCTCCCCGGGCTCCGGGATACCGCCGATGAGCGACCACTGGCCGTTGTCGGACCGGCGGTTCAGCAGCACTCTGCCGTCGTCGTCGAGGACGACGGCGGTGACCCCGGGGAGCCACAGGAGCTGATGACCGGCCGAGACACGGAGCGTGCGGATGAATTCAGGGGTAGCCATGGAGCCGACCCTAACGGGCCGATTCCCTCACCCCGACGCTTCCCGGACGCGCACACGAGGCGTACGGCTACACGCCACCGGCGCGCCTCCCGCGCACACCGGCCCCGATCGCCCAGCCGAGCCCGCCCATCGCGACCAGCACCAGAAGCATCTCGGGCGCGATGCCCACCTTGGTGGCGGGCGTCTCCGAGGACCGCAGCGGCACCTGCTGGACCAGGGAGTCCGCGACGAACATCCCGGTCCTCTGGGTGATCCTCCCGTCGGGCATGATGATCGCGCTGACCCCGCTGGTCACCGGCACGGTGACGGTGCGGCTGTGTTCGACCGCGCGGACCCGGGACATGGCGAGCTGCTGGTAGGTCATCTCGCTGCGGTCGAAGGTGGCGTTGTTGCTCGGTACGGAGATCAACTGCGCGCCGTCGGCGACCTCGGAGCGCACCGCCCAGTCGAAGGCCGCCTCGTAGCAGGTGACGAGACCGACCCGGGCGCCGTCCATGGTGAACACGCCGGGCTCGGTGCCACGGCTGAAGTCCGTGCGGACCATGGACGTCCACTGGTCGTTGATGGCGCCGATGAGCGACCGGAGGGGCAGGTACTCGCCGAACGGCTGGATCTGCCGCTTGTCGTAGGTGTCGGTGGGGCCCTTCTCCGGGTCCCAGAGGATCTGTTCGTTGTAGAGCTTGCCGTCCCGCTCGACCACGCCGCCGACGGAGATGGGCGCGCCGATGGCGGTGGCCGCCTGCTCGATGACCGCGCGGGCGTCGTCGTTGGCGAAGGGGTCGATGTCGGAGGAGTTCTCCGGCCAGAGCACGAAGTCCGGCCGCTCCACCTTGCCGGCCTTGACCTCGGCGGCGAGCCGCTCCGTCTCCTTGGCGTGGTAGTCGAGGACCGCCCGGCGCTGGGCGTTGAAGTCGAGCCCGAGCCGCGGGACGTTGCCCTGGATGACCGCGACGGTCGCCGTGCCGTCCTCGGCCTTGTCGCTGACGAGGCCGCGCGAGGCGAGGGCGCCGGCCACGGGGACGGCCACACTCAGTGCCGCCACCGCGGCGGTTCCCCGGCGGAGCGCGGTTCCGGTGCGCCGCGCCGCGACGACCAGCCGGACGGCCTCGAACAGCCCGAAGCCGCACAGGACGACGGCGAAGCCGAGCACCGGGGTGCCGCCCAGCGCGGCGAGCGGCAGGAAGACTCCGTCCGCCTGACCGAAGGCGATCTTGCCCCAGGGGAAGCCGTTGAAGGGGGCACGCGCGCGTGCGGCCTCGCCGGCGATCCACAGGGCCGCGGCCCACAGGGGCCAGCCGGGGAGCTTCGAGACGAGTGCGGTGCCGGCGCCGACGAGCGCCACGAACACCGCTTCGATGGCGACGAGCGCGAGCCACGGCCCGGGGCCGACCTCCACACCGGTCCAGACGAGAAGCGGCAGCAGGAAGCCGAGGCCGAAGAGGTAACCGAGGCCGAGTCCCGCCTTCCAGCTCCGCCCGCGCAGCACCCAGCCGAAGCCCGCGAACGCCGGCAGGGCCAGCCACCACAGGGTCCGGGGCGGGAAACTGACGTAGAGCAGCACTCCGCAGAGCGCCGCGGCGGCGGCCGGAAGGAGCCGACGGGCCCAGCGGGACGCCCGGGAAACGGGCGCGGCCTGGGGTTCGAGCTGTTCCGGCTCGTCTACGGGAGTCGCGGTGACGGTCACTCGGGGAGTGTACGGCGCGTGACCCCGGCGCTGACAGCGCGGTCCTTCCGGGTCCGGTGAGGCGTTCGCCGCACGCTCCCCGCACATCTGCCGCATCGTTTCTGCGCAACTCATCCACACATGGGCACATCACCCGTTACGGTGTGCCCGAGCCTCTGACGTGCGGCCGAACACGGTCGAGCGGTCGGGGCCGGGCACAGCGGGGGGCGGTTTGGGGTCCACAGCGACGGAGTCCGCGGCCGGAGCGTCGGCCGCCTCCGGCAGACGGAACGTCTCCGATGTGACCGGCGTGATCATGCTCGGGGCGTGTGCGGCCTGGTCGCTGATCACGGCGACGGCTCGGGGCGGTCGCCCCGAAGGTGTGCTGCTCGCGGTGCTCGCCGTGTCGGCGGGTTACGCGGCGGGGCGCATCTGCGGTGCCCTGCTGCCGGTCTTGGCGCCGGGTGCGGGGGCGCTGGCCGGGCTCGGTCTGGCGGTCACCGCCCCGCACGCCACGGCGGGCTCGCCGTTCGCCTCGCCGCTCGGGCACAGGGGCGCGACGGCGGCGCTGCTGGTTCTGTCGGCGGGCGCCGTCTGCTGCGCCGCCTGGGCGGCCCGTGCCCCCGGCCTACGGTTCGCCCTGCGGCTGCTGGCCGTCGGCGTCGCGGTGGCGGCGGGCGTGCTCGGCTCGACCGCCGGGGTCGTCGCGTGCGCGGGGGTAATGCTGTGTTCGCTCGCCGCGGCCCGGATGCCCCGCGGCGCGGGGCTCGCGGGCCTGGCGTTCGTCGCCGCCCTGGTGACGGCGACGACCTGGGCGACGGCCGAGGAAGCGTTGCCGTCGGGGCTGACCGACTCCCTGGAGGGCCAGCTCACCCCCCACCGCGTCCTGCTGTGGCACGACGCGCTCGTCATGGCCCGCGCCGAACCGCTGCTCGGTGCCGGCCCCGGCCGCTTCGGCGAGCTCAGCCCGACGGTCGCCCAGGCGCTGCCGTCCGACGACAAGCCGCACTCGGCGCCGCTCCAGCTGGCGGCCGAGCAGGGACTCATCGGTGTGGCCCTGCCGGCCGCGGTGTTCTGCTGGGTCCTGTACGTCCTGTGGCGGAGCCCGCGGGCCACCCCGGTCGTGCTCACCGCGGGCGCGGCGCTCACCGCGCTGGCCGCGATCGCAACGGTCGGCAACGCGCTGAGCTTCACGACGGTGACGGCGGGCGCGGGCCTGCTCGCGGGAATGGCGACGGCACGGCCCCTCGCGGACGAGGAGGGCGGCGTCGGCACCGGACCGTGACGCGGCCGGCGGACGAGATCACCGCGGACGCCGCCGGCCGACGGCCGGCCGGGGTCAGCGTGCGGTGCCGGACGCCTTGGGCCTGAGCCGGGCACGGATGACACGGACGGCCGTCTCGGCGTGGTCGACGGTGATGGTGAACGTGTGTCCGTCGAGGAGGCGCAGCACCACGGCCTCGCCTCTGCGTACGACGACGGCGGTGCCCTTCTCCGGGCGCCAGCGGTAACCCCAGCCGCCCCATTGGTGGGGGGTGACACAGGGGGCGAAGTCCACGTCGGTGACCTGGGAGAGAGGGATGCGGCGGCGTGGTACGCCGATGTGGCCGCAGCGCACCTCCAGGCACTCCCCGTCGACCCTCACGGAGACGTGCACGAACGCCAGCGTCCCGAACAGCACGAGCAGCCCGGCCGCGATGCAGCCGACGACCGACATGACGAGCGGGGCCGTACCGGACGTCCACGCGGAGTCGACCGCCAGTTCGATGCCCAGCGCCATGAAGGCGGCGCCGCCGAGCGCCAGGAGCCACTGGGCGCGATTGGTCGCGCGCCCGGTCCAGACCTCGGAGGTGCGGGCCTCAGGGCTGCCCGGCTCGCCGTGGGGGTGGTCCCTCATGGCTCCGAGCGTACTCAGGTTCCGCTGCGCAGGCACCTGGTCGCGGAACGTTACTTCTCGGGCTGCGAGGCGAGCGTCGCGCCGACCGCCTGGAGCAGCCTGCCCTCCTCGTAGGCCAGCGCCGGGGCCGGCAGCGCGCCCTCGCGTCCGCTGAGGATGACCGTCAGGCCGGCCTCGGTCCAGTCGGCGTCCGGGGCGGGAGGCTCGCCGATCCGGCGCAGTGCCTGGGCGGCCACGGCTCCGGCGGAGCCGTGCAGCACGAGGGGCGGGTGGCCGGGCTTCTGGACGGCCGCGCGGATCCGTTCGGCGACCAGTTCGTAGTGGGTGCAGCCGAGGACGACGGTCGTGACGTCGTCGGGGGTGAGGGCGGCTGCCGCGGCGATCGCGGCGTCGACGGCCGCGTCGTCGGCGTGCTCGACGGCTTCGGCGAGCCCCCAGCAGGGCACCTCGGTGACCGGCACGCCGTCGGCGAACTCCTCGATCAGTCCGCGCTGGTAGGGGCTGCCGGTGGTGGCCGGCGTCGCCCAGATGGTGAAGGGCCCGCCCCCGGCCGCGGCCGGCTTGATCGCCGGGACCGTGCCGATGACCGGCAGCCCCGGTTCGAGGAGGGCGCGCAGGGCGGGCAGGGCGTGCACGGAGGCCGTGTTGCAGCCGACGATCAGGGCGTCCGGCCGGTGCGCTGCCGCCGCCTCGGCGACCGCGAGGGCGCGCTGCGTCAGGTCCTGCGGGGTCCGCGGTCCCCAGGGCATCCCGTCGGGGTCGGACGAGATCACGAGATGCGCGTCGGGTCGCAGTCGCCGTACCGCGGCGGCGGCGGGAAGCAGACCGATACCGGAGTCCATGAGCGCGATCTTCACCCGGCCACGATAGACGATTGCCCCGGCCGGACCGTCGCCGTGGGGCAGACTGCCGACGTGAGCGCCATCGCGTGGACCGCCGCCGTATCACTCGCCGCCTGGCTGTGGCTGCTGCTCGGCCAGGGCTTCTTCTGGCGCACGGATGTACGCCTACCGCCCCGCCGGGACCCGGACGGCTGGCCGTCCGTCTGTGTCGTCGTCCCCGCGCGCGACGAGGCGGCCGTCCTGGCGGAGAGCCTGCCGTCGCTGCTGGCCCAGGAGTACCCGGGCCGCGCGGAGATCTTCCTCGTCGACGACGGCAGTACGGACGGCACCGGCGATCTCGCCCGGGGGCTGGCCGTACGGCACGGCGGGCTGCCGCTCACCGTCTCCTCGCCCGGGGAGCCGCCCGCCGGCTGGACGGGCAAGCTGTGGGCCCTGCGGCACGGGATCGGGATGGCACGCGCGCGTGGACCCGAGTACCTGCTGCTGACGGACGCGGACATCGCCCACCGGCCGGACAGTCTGCGGGCGCTGGTGGCGGCCGCGCGCACCGGCGGCTTCGACCTGGTGTCGCAGATGGCGCGGCTGCGGGCGGAGAGCGGGTGGGAACGGCTGGTGGTCCCCGCCTTCGTCTACTTCTTCGCCCAGCTGTACCCGTTCCGCCGGATCGGCGTGCGGGGCTCGCGCACGGCCGCCGCCGCGGGTGGCTGTGTGCTGCTGCGGACGGAGGCCGCCGAGCGGGCCCGGATCCCGGACGCCATCCGGCAGGCCGTCATCGACGACGTGGCGCTCGCCCGGGCGGTCAAGGGGAGCGGCGGCCACATCTGGCTGGGGCTCGCCGAGCGGGTGGACAGCGTGCGGGCCTATCCGCGGCTGGGCGACCTGTGGCGGATGGTCTCCCGCAGCGCCTACGCCCAGCTGCGCCACAACCCCCTGCTGCTCGCGGGCACGGTTCTCGGTCTGCTGCTGGTCTACGGGGTGCCGCCCGCCGCGCTCCTGCTGGGGCTCGCGGCGGGCGACCTGCCGACGGCGCTGTCCGGCGGGCTCGCCTGGGCCCTGATGACGGCGACGTACCTGCCGATGCGGCGGTACTACCGGCAGCCACTGTGGTCGGCCGCGCTGCTGCCGTTCACGGCGGTCCTGTACCTCCTGATGACGGTCGATTCCGCGGTACAGCACTACCGAGGGCGCGGCGCGGCCTGGAAGGGCCGCACCTACGCCCGCCCGGAGACGGTTCCCGAGGAGGGCTAGCCACTCTGTGGGGCGGCGGCCCGCGCGGGAGGGGCGGCTATTTTCTGCCGGGTGTCCAGTTCATCCCCCATCCGTACGCGTAGTCGACCGTGCGCTGGGGACTGACGCCGCGCTCGGGGACGAGGTAGCGGGCCTCGCGCTGGACGACGAGGTCGCCGCCCTGGTTGGTGATGAGGGCGAGGGCGCAGACGGTGGACGGGACGGTGCACTCGTCGAGGGAGAAGTCGACGGGCGCGCCGTGCTGGGGCTGGAGCGTGACCGTCGCGTGGAGGTCCGCGAAGGAGCGGGCGCCCTCGTAGATGGTGACGAAGATGAGGATGCGCCGGAAGGCGTTCCTGTGGTCCAGGTTGATGGTGAGGTTCTCGCCGCTCGTCACGGCACCGGTGCGGTCGTCGCCGTCGAGGTGGATGAACGGCGGCCGGTGCAGCGCCCCGAAGGCGTTGCCGAGCGCCTGGACGACGCCCTTGCTGCCGTCGGACAGTTCGAACAGGGCGCAGAGGTCGAGGTCGAGGTCGGCGTGCATGGCGACGGCCCGGCCCAGCTTGCTGCCCCACCCGGTGAACTGCTTGCGGACCTCCCAGTTGAGGTTCACGCGCATGGCGCCGGATGTGCCGCCCTGTTTGGCCAGCGAGACCGCCGGGGCCTCCTTGGTGAGGGTGACCTTGGCGAGGCGCACGGGGGCCGTGGGCGCCGCGGGCGGGGCCGGGGGCGCGGGTGGCGCGGTCGTCACCGGGGGCGGCACGGTGACGGGCGGGGGCACCGGCGCCGGAGGCGACACCAGGGTCGGAGGGGACACGTGCGGCGGAAGGGGGACCTGCGCCGAAGGGGAGGCGGGCGTCCGCGTCGCCGCGGCGTGCTGGGGTTCGTCCACGGTGATGCCGAAGTCGGTGGCCAGACCTTCGAGTCCGCTGCTGTAGCCCTGACCGACGGCACGGAACTTCCAGGCGCCCTGACGGCGGTAGAACTCACCGAGCACGAAGGCCGTCTCGACACCGGCGTCGGTGCTGTCGAAGCGCGCGACCTCGGCGCCCGCCCGCTCGTCGAGCACACGGATGTACAGGCCGGGCACCTGCCCAAACGTTCCGCCGTCGGCGGACGCGGCCAGGACCACGGTCTCGACGGCGGGTTCGACACGGGTGAGGTCGACGTGCAGGGCGTCGGTCACCTGTCCGCCGATGTCCCGTTTGCCCTCGTGCCGGACGGCACCGGAGGAGTGCGCGGGCTGGTTGTAGAAGACGAAGTCCGCGTCGGAACGGACCTTGCCCCCGGCCAGCAGCAGCGCCGACGCGTCGGCGTCCGGCACGCCCGGCCCGGAGCGCCAGCCCAGTTCCACGCGTAGCGCGGTCGTCGGCACCGCGACGTTCGATCCTTTCGGCATTGACATGTCCGCCCCCATCAGAAGGTCACCCAGAAGGGTCATCGCCAGGCCGCGTCCCCCGCGGTCGATCCGAAGCGTCCGGCCCGCTTGTCGGCGCCAAACCTATTCCCCCGGCGCCCGAACCCCCAGAAGCCGTACCGAAAGATCATGGCCAACCGTCGGTAACCCGCTCGGAACTCGGCCTTTACACGATCACAGCACTTTTTGCCGCCCTTTTTCGCCGAGTTCGCTCGCATTGGGGATCCAGCGTCACGGCGGACACGGAAAACAACCCTCTTATCGGTCTCCCCAACCAGCACATCGTGGGCTTAACTTATGTGCCATGACCTCCCCCCGCTCCACCTACGGCGGCGGTTACTACTCCGCCTCGTCCTTCGCGGACACCCCGATCTACGACTCTCTCGTCGCCGAGCGGGGAACCCCTCAGATCGCGCCGATCCGAGTCCCCGCCGCGTACGACACACCGGGCAGCAGTCTGCCCGCGCTGCCGTCGGCGCTCCCGGCGCTGCCGGCGGGCCCCTCCCAGCCCTCCCCCGCCTACGGTTACCCGCAGGCCCAGCAGCCGTCGCCGCTCCAGCAGGCGCCGAGCGCGTACATCCCGCAGCAGGCGGCCGGCCCGCGTGGTTACCCCGGCGCCCAGCAGCCGCAGCAGCAGCGCCCCATGGGCGCCGGCACGGGATACGAGGCCATGCGCCCCGCCGCCCCGCGCCCGGCCCCCACGGCCTCGTACCCGCAGGATCCGTACAACGGCCAGCAGTACCGCGGGTACTGAGCCGCGATACTGAGCCGACTCAGAAAATTCCGCGTGGGGTGGTCGCCGCCGTTTGGCAGGATGACCCCATGGGGAATCCGTCACTGCACTCGATCCACGTCCACCCGCTGAAGGCGGCCCGGGGCTTCGCCCCCGAGGAGGCCGTCGTGGAGCCCTGGGGTCTGGCGGGTGACCGACGCTGGGTGCTGGTCGACGACTCGGGCAAGGTCATCACACAACGCCCGCATCCGAGCATGGCGTTGGCCGCCGCCGGGCTGGAGCCCGGCGGCGGTGTCGTGCTGTCCGCCCCCGGCCGTGAGCCGCTCGCCGTCGCCGTGCCCGGGCCGGCCCCGACGATCACGGTCGAGATCTGGCGGGACAAGGTCGAGGCGGTCCCCGCCGACCCCGCCGCGCACGCCTGGTTCAGCGAGTACCTGGGCGTCCCTGTGCGCCTGGTCCACCTCGACGACCCGGCCACCCGCCGGCCCGTCGACCCCGAGTTCGCCCGCCCCGGAGAGACGGTCAGCTTCGCCGACGGCTACCCCCTGCTGCTCACCACCCTCGCCTCGCTCGACGCCCTCAACTCCCTGATCGCCCACGGCGACCACCCCGAGGAGGGCCCGCTGCCCATGAACCGCTTCCGACCGAACGTCGTGGTGGACGGCACGGAGGCGTGGGCCGAGGACGGCTGGCGGCGCGTCGCCATCGGCGAGGTCGCCTTCCGGGTCGCCAAGATGTGCGGGCGGTGCGTGGTGACCACCACCGACCAGGGCACCGCCGAGCGCGGCCGTGAGCCGCTGCGCACCCTCGCGCGACACCGGCGGTTCGACGACAAGCTGGTCTTCGGTCAGAACCTGGTTCCCGAATCCCTGGGCACGGTTCGGATCGGGGATCCGGTGCGCGTACTGGAATAGCCTTGCGCCTCCCGGGAGTTCGGCCCTGGGAGATCCCTCGGAGATCCCCAGGGACGCATGGGAGTACCATCCACCTTGAAAATTCAACATCGCGGATTCGGTCGCGGGCCGGGAACACGGGTGGCCGGCTTGGCCGTTGGGCCTTTGTGAGAAGTTCATGAGAAGGCCGGTGGGAGAGGTGATTTCGCTCTCTCTTCACCGGTACCGCGCGTGGGAGTCCCCGCCGGGGGGTTATCACGGACGCGGAAGGGGGCGTGGGACTGTGCGGGCGATCGGCGGGCTGGGGGCAGTCGGCGGACTGTGGCGTTGGCGCCGCAATCCCCTGCGCCGGACGACCGATCTCGTCGAGGCGTGGCTGGCGTTCGCGGCCCTCGTCCTGATCCTCGTCGCCACCCCCCTGGTCGGCGCCGCCGTCGGAACCACCGCCCAGAGTTCCCTGCAGCAGTCCGTACGGGAGCAGCGGGCGGCCCGGCATCTGGTGACGGCCACCGTCGTCAAGCGGGTCGCCGGCTATCCGATCGACCCCGACCCCGAGACGTCGACCTCCCGCGACCGGCACAGCCGCGTGGTCGCCGACTGGACCGGCCCCGACGGCACCGACCGGCACGGCACGGTCATGGCCGGCCTCGAGGACCCGCGGCCGGGGGACCGCTTCGCGCTGTGGACGGACGCCCAGGGCCGTACGGTCGGCAGGCCGCTCGACAGCGCCACCGCGACCACCCACGCGGTCCTGGCCGGAATCGGCGCGGCCGTACTGGCCGCGGGGTTCATCGAGGGCTGCAGACGGTTGATCGTCTGGCGCATGGTCCGCCACCGGTACGCGTGTTGGGACCAGGCATGGGACAAGGCGGGGCCGGACTGGGGCAGGACGGGCGCGGGCAGCTGACGGCCTTCCCACTCCGGTCAACTCCCCCTGCCCGCGCACGCTACGGTGGACCGACCAGCCGAACTGTTCGGCATCGACCCGCGTTCCACGAGGTGGGGGCACAGCAACGCCATGGCACAGGGCACGGTCCAGGTGACGCACACCGGTACATCGCGGTGGCGGCGCCGCACGGGTGAGTACACATCGCTCGCCGCGGCCCTGGAGGCCGCGAGCGACGGCGATGTGCTCATCGTCGCCCCCGGCACGTACCGGGAGAACCTCGTCGTGCGGCGCGGGGTCACGCTGCGCGGCCCGGAGGGGTCGCCCGGTTCCGTGCGGATCGCGCCCGTGGACGGGGTGCCGCTGACGGTGTCCGCCTCCGCCGTGGTGCAGGACCTGCACGTGGAGGGCCAGGACGCGGCGGCCCCGGCACTGCTCGTCGAGGACGGCACACCCGAACTCATGGACCTGCGGATCGTGACCCGCTCCGCGGTCGGCATCGAGGTGCGCGGCACCGCCCGTCCGACGGTGCGCCGGTGCACGGTCGACAATCCCGCCGGGATCGGCATCGCCGTGGTCGACGGCGGCGGCGGGGTGTTCGAGGAGTGCGAGGTCGTCGCGGCCGGGCAGGCCGGTGTCGCGGTGCGCGGCGGCGGCCATCCGCGGCTCGACCGGTGCCGGGTGCACCACGCCTCCGGCTCGGGTCTGACGGCGACCGGCGAGAACTCCGCCCTGGAGGCCGTCGGTTGCGAGATCTACGAGGTCCGCGGCAGCGGCGTCCAGATCACCGGCCGGGCGACGGCCCATCTCAGCGACTGCGATGTGCACCGGACGACCGCGGACGGCGTCACGCTCGACACGGACGCCGTGCTCACCCTGGCGGACTGCCGTATCCACGACATCCCGGAGAACGCGGTGGACCTGCGGTCCCGCTCCGTGCTCACCCTGACCCGCACCACGGTGCGGCAGTTCGGGCGCAACGGACTGTCGGTGTGGGACCCGGGCACCCGCGTGGACGCCAACCAGTGCGAGATCTTCGACAGCACGGGCGACTACCCGGCCGTCTGGGTCAGCGACGGGGCCACGGCGGTCCTGGAGTCCTGCCGGGTCCACGACGTGCCGGACGCCCTGTTCGTCCTGGACCGGGGGTCCCGCGCGGACGTCGTGGACAGCGATCTGTCGCAGGTGCGGAACACGGCGGTCTCGGTGAGCGACGGAGCGACCGCGCAGCTCGACGACTGCCGGATCCGGGACGCCGCGACGGGCGCCTGGTTCCGCGACCACGGCAGCGGCGGCACCCTCAACGGCTGCACCCTGGACGGCACACAGACCGGAGTGATCGTCACCAAGGGCGCGGACCCCACCATCGAGCGCTGCACGGTCACCTCGCCCGCCGAGGCGGGCTTCTACGTCTCGGCCGAGGGCCGCGGCAGCTTCCTCAACTGCCGGGTGACCGGCAGCGGCGGCTACGGCTTCCACATCATCGACGGCTGCCGCGCGACCCTGCGCAAGTGCCGCACCGAGCGCTGCGCGCGCGGCGGCTACGAGTTCGCGGAGGGCGGCCCCGGCACCCCCGGCGGCGGCCCCGTGGTCGAGGACTGCGCCAGCGACGAGAGCGGCGGCGTGCGGCCCCCCGTCGCGCACGAGACGGCGACGCAGACCGCTCCCCGCTCCCCCGGCCTGCTGGGTTCCATCCCCGGCCAGCGCGCCGTCGATCCGGACCCGCCGGCGCTCACCGCGCCCGCCGAGGAGCCGGAGCAGCGGGCCCGCACGTCGAAGGCCGTGCTCGGCGAACTGGACGCGCTGGTCGGCCTGGACAGCGTCAAGCGCGAGGTGCGGGCCCTCACGGACATGATCGAGGTGGGCCGACGCCGCCAACAGGCCGGTCTGAAGGCCGCCTCCGTCAAACGGCACCTGGTGTTCACCGGCTCCCCCGGCACCGGCAAGACCACCGTCGCCCGTCTCTACGGCGAGATCCTGGCCTCCCTCGGTGTCCTCGACAAGGGCCACCTCGTCGAGGTGTCCCGGGTGGACCTGGTCGGCGAGCACATCGGGTCCACCGCGATCCGCACCCAGGAGGCGTTCGAACGGGCCCGTGGCGGGGTGCTGTTCATCGACGAGGCGTACGCGCTGTCCCCCGAGGACTCCGGGCGGGACTTCGGCAAGGAGGCCATCGACACCCTCGTGAAGCTGATGGAGGACCACCGGGACGCCGTCGTGGTGATCGTCGCCGGGTACACGGCGGAGATGGAGCGCTTCCTCACCGTCAACCCCGGTGTGGCCTCCCGCTTCTCCCGCACGATCACCTTCGACGACTACGTCCCCGAGGAACTGCTGCGCATCGTCGAGCAGCAGGCCGAGGAGCACGAGTACCGGCTGGCGCCCGGGGCGGGCGACGCCCTGCTGAAGTACTTCGCCGCGATCCCCAAGGGACCCGCCTTCGGCAACGGCCGTACCGCGCGGCAGACCTTCGAGGCGATGGTGGAGCGCCACGCGAGCCGGGTCGCCCAGGTCGACGAACCGAGCACCGACGACCTCACGTTGCTCTACGCGGAGGACCTTCCCGAGCTGCCGTGACGGCGCCCCCCGGCGCGTGCCGCCGAGCAGCCGGGGCACGGCCCCTGGGGTGAGCCCCAGGGGGAGAACCCCACCACGGGTGTGCGGTCGGCCGGATGGGGCCGAAGGGCGTCGGCCGACAGCATGATCCCCATGACGCATCGCACCCGACGAGCCCTCGTCCTCGCCCTGTCCGTGTCGGCCGCCGCCACGACGCTGACCGCCGTCGCCGGTCCGGCGGCCGGAGCACCCTCCACGCCGCCCCCGCTCACCTGGCGCCCGTGCGCGCAGCCCAACGGCCCCGCCGACCAGGAGTGCGCCGACCTGCCCGTCCCGCTCGACTACCGCGACCCCGACGGCCCGCGGCTCACGCTCGCCGTGTCCCGGCTGCGCAGCGAGCACCCCGAGGCTCGGCGCGGCACGCTCCTGGTCATCCCGGGCGGACCGGGCGGTTCGGGCGTCCGGCGGCTGACCCAGCAGGGGAAGGCGCTGCGCGGCCAACTCGGCGGCGCGTACGACATCGTCAGCCTGGACCCCCGGGGCGTGGGCGGCAGCACGAGGGCGAGCTGCGGCCTCCCCGCCGAGGACCGGCATCTGGTCACCCTGCGGAGCTGGCCCGAGCCCGACGGCGGCATCGGCGAGAACGCCGCCCGGGCCCGGCGCACCGCCGAGGCGTGCGCGAGGAACGGCGGGGCCGTGCTGCGCAGTCTCACCACCGCCAACGAGGTCCGCGACATCGACCGCTTCCGGCAGGCCCTGGGCGAGGAGCGGCTGTCGGCGTACGGAGTGTCGTACGGGACGTACGTGGGCGCCGTCTACGCGCAGAAGTACCCGGAGCGGACCGACCGCTGGGTGCTGGACAGCAACGACGACCCGGATCCGCGCCGGGTCGCGCGGCGCTGGCTGGAGAACATGGCGCGGGGTGCGGAGGACCGGTTCCCGGACTTCGCCGCCTGGGCCGCCGATCCGGCCCGCGCGCCGCAGGGTTCGCGGCTCGCCGAGCGGCCGGAGGACGTACGGCCCCTGTTCCTGACCCTGGCGGCCGAACTGGACCGTGCGCCACGGGAGACGACCACCCCGGGTGTGCCGCTCACGGGCAACCGGCTGCGCCAGGCGATGCAGCTCGCCCTCTACAACGACGCGTCCTTCGACAAACTGGCCCTTTTGATACGGCAGGCCGGCGACCCGAAGGCGACGCCGGTCCTGCCGCCCGATCTGGCCGGGCCGCTGAGCGACGAGGACGCGGCGGCGGTCATGGCGGTGATCTGCAACGACGTGCGCTGGCCGACGTCGGTGGCGGCGCACCGGCGAGCGGTGGCGAAGCACCGCGTCGAGTATCCGCTCACGGCCGGCATGCCGGTGAACATCGGTCCGTGCTCCTACTGGAAGGACCGGCCCGCCGAGAGGCCGACCCGGATCACCGACGAGGGCCCGTCCAACATCCTCATGATCCAGAACCGGCGGGATCCGGCCACGCCCCACGTCGGCGCGCTGCGGATGCGGGCGGCCCTCGGCGACCGGGCGCGGCTCGTCACCGTGGAGCGCGGCGGTCACGGCGTCTACCTGGGCACGGGCAACGCGTGCGGCGACCGGGCGGTGACCACGTTCCTGCTCACCGGCCAGCGGCCCGGGGCGGACGTGACCTGCCCCGACGCGTAGACGGGGCGCCCCGACGGCACTCGGCCCCGGCCCTGGGCCCGTCGCACGGCAGACGCGCATGGTCAGACAGGCCCTAGCAGTCGCGGGGGCGCGGCACCTCGGGGTCGATGCGGGCCAGCAGCCGCTGCCGCTCGGCGGCGAAGGCGGGGTCCGCCTGGTAGTCGGAGTGGCCGAGGATCGGGGCGGGCAGCGGGTGGTCGGCGGTGCGGCCGTAGGCGAGGGGGTCCTCGAAGGGCTCGGCGTCGACCTCCGGCCCGCATCGGCCGGGCAGCCGGACGGGACCGCCTATGGGGTCGGTGAGGCGGTACAGATTGCGCCAGCAGTCGACCTCGCGGTGCAGGGAGGCGAGGGAGGCCGGGCCGAAGTGGGCCGGGAACCAGCGCCCGTACAGCCGCTCCAGCGGTGAGCCGTACGTCAGCAGCGCGACCCTGCCGCGCACCGACGGGGTCAGCTGCCAGGCGGCGGCCGCGGCGAGGACGCTGCCCTGGGAGTGTCCGGAGATGACCAGCCGTCCGCCCGTCGTCCGTGTCCAGGTGGCCATCCGCCAGGTGAGGTCGGGCACGGCACGCTCGGCGTAGCAGGGCGGTGCGAAGGGGTGCGCGGCCCTCGGCCAGAAGGTGCCGACGTCCCAGAGGATGCCGATGGTGCGGCGCGCGGAGGCGTCCTTGTAGGCGCGGCGGCCCCAGGTGACGAAGAGCAGGAAGCCGACGCCGATCAGCCAGGACCCGAGAGCCTGCGCGGTCTGGGCGGCGCCCGCGACGAAGGCGTGCGAGTCCCGCGCCGCCCGCGCCGGGGGCTCCCCGGTGGCGAACGCGCCGGCCAGCGCTCCGGCGCCGAGCAGGAGCGTCACGGTGGAGATGACGCCGATGACGCGGGGTGCGCGGTCGGTGAGGGCGGCCATGGCGCGGGTGCGGGCGATGCGGAGGGTCCGGGCGGCGTCGCGGGGTTCGGGCTCCTCGTCCGGGCCGCTCCCGCGTCGGTGCATGGCGTCCGTCAGGCCGTACTCCGTCTCCACCGCCGCGGCCTCCTCGCGCCGCAGGACCCAGGTGCGGCGGGCCAGCCAGACGAGCAGGGCCAGGACCACCAGCAGCAGGGGCGGGATGACGGCGGCCTGCCAGGTGAGGAGGATCGGCGGTCCGGGGAGGGCGTCGTCGGTACCGCCGAGCCAGTCGGCGACGCGCTGGGCGACTCCGGCGGTCATGACACCGCCGAGAGCGCAGGCCAGCATCGCGACGGCGGGGCCGCCCAGGCCGTACAGCGCCGTCCGCGGATCGGGGCGGGAGCGGTGGAGGACGCGGGCGACGACACCGAGGGCGATGACGAGGAGCCCCTGGACCAGGGTGATCCCGCCGAAGGTCAGGTCCCCCGGCAGCCGCCCCGCCGACCGCCAGCCGGGGCGCGACCAGCCCGCGTACACCACGGCGAGGACGAGCAGGACGATCGAGGCCGTGGGCAGGCCGCGCACCAGGTGCCCGTCGAGCTCGCGGTCCAGGCGCTTCTCGGAGCGGCCCCTGCGGCACACCACCCACACCACGACCACCGCGAGCACGACGAGGGCCGCGTTGAACAGCCACCCCAGGAGTTCCAGGACGGCCGGGCCGCCCGGGCGGCGGTCCTCGCGGGCCGCGGAGGTGCCGACGGCCGCCGCGACCGTGAGGAACGCGGCCGCCGTGTGGGCGGCGCGGAGCCTGGCCACGAGACGGCGCCCGTACCAGAAGCCGGGGCGGCCGAGCGCGACGGGCTCGGCGTCGTCCTCGGCGGGGCGGACGTCCGCGCGGTCCATGGGGCGCTGGGACTCGTACGCGCTCCAGGTGCGGTGGGAGAGGTACCACAGCAGCGCGGTCAGGGCGGTGGGCACGAGGGCGGCCAGGGCGAGACGGCGTCCGGGACCGCTCCACCAGCCGTGGCGGGAGAGGTCCGGGGAGAGGAAGCCGAGCCAGGTGTGCGCCTCGGCGCACGCGCGGGTGCCCGCGCACTGCCAGGCGGTCAGATCGAGGGCGACCTCGCACGCGGCGGCCACCAGCAGCACGGTCAGCGTCAGGCCGGTGAGGCGGACGAGGAGGCCGTGGAGACGTATCGTCCGCCGTCGCCCCCGGGTGGTGGGGCGCATCCAGTGGGCGAGGTTGACGACCATGAACGGCAGCAGCAGCAACCACAGGGCGCGGGAGCCGTTGCCGGAGGTGAGGTTGCACCAGACGTATGCCTCGGGCACGGGTCCGCGGCGGTGGCCGGCGGGGCGGGTCTCGGCGTCGGCGTCGTCGATGCGGCGGAAGACGGCCGCCGTGTCGTCGCCGGTGACGCGGACGGTGCGCGGGTCGTCCAGCATGCGTTCGGGGGTGGTGCCGCCGACGCCGTGGACGAGCAGTTCGAGTGCGATGTCGTCGTCGGTCCCGGCGCGGCCGGTGGCCTCGCGCCCGCCCGTCTCGGACCGTCCGGGGCGTTCTCCGTACTCGGCGTGCTCCGTCGCACGATCCACTGGTCCGCTTCCCCCGTGATGCGCCGCGAGGCATGTGTCATGTGCAGGTACAGATGATCGCCGCAAAGCGGTCCTCGTACACCTGTGGTCACCGAATCTCCCCGATCCGTGTGATAGTGACGGGCGCGGACACGCGATACCGGCTGTTCGCGCGCGTGCAGGCAGTGGCGCGACCCGTGGTGTGGCGTGCGAATATGGGACGTCCTCGGGACCGGGGACGGGGGAATGTCCCAGTCGGAGGGGGTATGGGAGGGTGTCGGGCGTGATGGGGCGAAAGGACCGGAGCGAGCGTGAGTGAGAATCAGAACCTCCTCGCGGAGCAGCGGCGTGCCCTGATCCTCGACGAGGTGCGCCGCAGGGGCGGGGTCCGGGTCAACGAGTTGACCCGGAAGCTGGGCGTCTCGGACATGACGGTCCGCCGCGACCTGGACGCGCTCGCCCGCCAGGGCGCCGTGGAGAAGGTGCACGGCGGCGCGGTGCCGGTGGCCGAGGCGAGTACGCACGAGCCCGGCTTCGAGGCGAAGTCCGGGCTGGAGCTGAGCGCCAAGGAGGACATCGCGCGGGCCGCCGCCGAGTTGGTGGCGCCGGGTTCCGCGATCGCCCTGTCAGGCGGTACGACGACCTACGCGCTCGCGCACCGGCTCGTGGACGTGCCGGATCTGACCGTGGTCACCAACTCGGTGCGGGTCGCGGACGTCTTCCACGCCGCGCAGCGCACGACGGGCCCCCGGCAGGGGGCGGCGACGGTCGTGCTCACCGGTGGGGTGCGCACTCCGTCCGACTCGCTCGTGGGGCCGGTGGCCGATCAGGCGATCGCGGCGCTCCACTTCGATGTGCTGTTCCTCGGTGTCCACGGGATATCGGTCGAGGCGGGCCTGTCCACGCCGAACCTGGCGGAGGCCGAGACCAACCGCCGGCTCGTGCAGTCGGCGCGGCGGGTCGTCGTCGTGGCCGACCACACCAAGTGGGGGACGGTGGGCCTGAGTTCGTTCGCCGCGCTGGACCAGGTGGACACGCTGGTGACGGACGCCGGGCTGGCCGCGCAGGCGCGGGCGGAGATCTCCGAGTACCTGCGGCGGCTGGTGGTGGCCGGCGAGGACGAGGACGGCGACCTCTGATTCACCGCGGGGGCGCCGCCCACACCCCGGTGGCCAGGAGGGACTCGATGGCCGCCGTGTAGGGGGCGATGTCCAGCCCCTGCTCCGTCAGCCAGGCGTCGGAGTAGTACTTGTCGAGGTAGCGGTCGCCGGGGTCGCACAGGAGCGTGACGACACTGCCCCGGCGTCCCTCCGCGACCATCTCGGCGACGATCTTGAGCGCGCTCCACAGGCCCGTTCCGGTGGAGCCGCCGGCCTTGCGGCCGATGGCCTGCTCCAGGGCCCGCACGGCGGCGACGCTGGCGGCGTCGGGGACCTTCATCATGCGGTCGATGGCCCCGGGGACGAAGCTGGGCTCCATGCGGGGGCGGCCGATGCCCTCGATACGGGAGCCGCAGTCGCAGGTGACGTCCGGGTCGCCGGTGGTCCAGCCCTCGAAGAAACAGGAGTTCTCGGGGTCCGCGACACAGATGCGGGTGTCGTACTGCATGTAGTGGACATAGCGCGCGAGGGTCGCGGAGGTGCCGCCGGTACCGGCGGTGGCGACGATCCAGGCGGGCTCGGGGAAACGCTCCAACTCCAGCTGGCGGAAGATGGATTCGGCGATGTTGTTGTTGCCGCGCCAGTCCGTGGCCCGTTCCGCGTAGGTGAACTGGTCCATGTAGTGGCCGCCGGTCTCCACCGCGAGACGGGCCGACTCCTCGTACATCTTCCGTGAGTCGTCCACGAAGTGGCAGCGACCGCCGTGGAATTCGATGAGACGGATCTTCTCGGCGCTGGTCGTGCGCGGCATGACGGCGATGAAGGGGACGCCGATCAGTTTGGCGAAGTACGCCTCCGACACGGCGGTGGAGCCGCTGGACGCCTCGATGACGGGGCGGTCCGGCCGGATCCAGCCGTTGCACAGGCCGTAGAGGAAGAGGGAGCGGGCGAGCCGGTGCTTCAGGCTGCCGGTCGGATGGGTCGACTCGTCCTTCAGGTACAGGTCGATCCCCCACTTCTCGGGCAGCGGGAAGCGCAGCAGATGGGTGTCGGCGGAGCGGTTGGCGTCGGCCTGGACCCGGCGGACGGCTTCTTTGAGCCAGGTCCGGTACGTGGGGTCGCTGTGGTCGACGTCGAGGGTCGCGCCAGGGCGGGTGGTCCGGGGGGTGCTCATGGCGTGCTCCTCACAGGGTGCGCCGACGGCGTGTCGCAGCGTCGGACGTCCCGATGATAAACACCTTCCGCACGCTTCTCACCTGCATAAACATGCCTTTGAGCAACTCAAAGGCACTCCTGTGGCGGCCATGCGCGGGGCGCATGGGGGGCGCATGCCGCGCGTGCGCCGGAACCCCGCCCCCGACCAACCGTGCGCACTGGTGCTCGACGGCCGGGACGTGCAGACTTCACCGCACGGGCCTGGTCGGGCCCCCGAGGGGGTGGCGCTGGGGAAAAGCGCCCCTCGGGCACACTGGATCGCGGTCCGGTAAGGATCACGACGGAGGACAGCCGAAAGCGCACTAGGGGGCGGGGCACATGGCGGAGCCGGAGTTCACGGCCACGGGCGTGCGGATCGGGAAGCGGCTGCGGCAGCTCACCCGGGCCGGCCAGGTCAGGATCGAGGACGGCCGGCTCCAGTTGCTGACCAGTTACGGCAGCGAGATCGACAGCGCCCCGGTGCAGGCGGTGCGCGCCTCGAAGCCCTGGTTCGCCAACGAGGACCGGGCGTTGGCCGACGTCAACGGCACCCGCTACACGCTCACCCTGAACGAGCACGACCCCGCTCCGGGCAAGCCCGGTCCGCCCTCGGCGCGCCGGTTCATCGAGGCGGTGCGCAGGGCGGCGGGGCGCGGCGGCTGAGAACCGCGAGTTGCGGGACCCGACCCCCTGGGTCACGCTGTTCTCACGTAACTCTGGGTTTACCGGCGATAACGCTGCGAACCAGCCCGCCGGCCACGACAGCGGGCGGCGATCGGTACGCAGCCACCCCACGAGCAGACGGCAGCCCCGGCGGCCGTCCACCAGGCGGCAGTCACAGGCGGCCGTCCCACAGCAGGCGGCGTTTTTCGCCCAGCCACCTCGCTGGATCCGTACTCCGATCTTCCGGACTCACATCGGGGAGTCGCAGCCGTGATCAGCCAGCAAAGCAGGCACTGCACGGTGGAGCTCCAAGCCCTGCCGTCGCGGATCGGCCAGGTCCGCAGAATCGTATCTGCGCAATTGCGCTACTGGCATCTGGATCCGTTGATAGAGCGGGCCGCGCTCGGTGTGACCGAGTTGCTGTCCAACGTCCACCGGCACGCGGAGCCGGACAAGTCGTGCACCGTGGAGATGGAGTTGCTCCTCGGCCGGCTCACGGTCTCGGTGCAGGACAACGACCCCCGCCTCCCGGTCGTCCAGGACGCGGAGCTCTTCGCCACCAGTGGGCGCGGGCTCGCGATGGTCGCCGCGGTGAGCGAGAGCTGGGGCGTCCGGCCGCACGGCCAGTCGGGGAAGGTCGTGTGGTTCACGCTGCCGGCGTCCTCGGCCGCGGTGCCGAAGATCTCGCCGTACGACGTCGGGCAGCCCCTGCCGCAGTTGCAGCCGTGCGACACCGGGCGCCGGCCCGCCGCTCGCGGGCGCAGGCCCGAACACGCTCCCGCCCGGTCGGCCGTCGCAGGCTGACCGGGCGGTGACCACCTTCGCCGTACGGCTCGGCCGTGCGCCGGCCCGCGGCGTCGGCCGCTGACTCACCGACACCTCACCCGCCCTTGCCCGACCGTCCGAACTGCTCGTCCAGGACGGACAGTCGGCGCCAGTACTCGTCCTCGTCGATCTCGCCGGAGGCGAAGCGGCGGCCGAGCATCGCGATCGGCGAGTCGCCGGAGGGTGAGTCGCCGGCGGGGCGGCGGTCGCCGTTGGAGGCGAAGCCGTCCGCCGACGGCCGCCACGGGGCTCGGCGCCCGCGCCATACGGTGCGCCGCAGGAGGGTGACGACGCCGACGAGGACCGCCGCCCAGATCAGAGGGAGGAACAGGACCCACGGGCCGGGGCCGCCGCCGTTCCAGTGCGCGAGGGTGTGCATCTCGAACTCATCTCCTCGGAACGCGCCTTGTGTCGATGAGTCGAGGTTCTCGCCGCGCAGGGGTGCGGGTCGTCGTACGGGCAGCGGCAGTGGGAGTACCTCCCGGGGAGTACGGGGCCCGTCAGGTCAGGGCTGCCAGCGGGTCGTCCAGGACCGGCTGCCAGGCCAGTTCGGCGGCTCCCACCAGGCTGTTGTGGTCGAGGGTGCAGGGGAGGACGGGGACCACTCCGCTCTGGCGGCCCCACAGGCTGCGGTCGGCGACGACGGTGCGCAGACGGTCGGGGTCGGCGTCCAGGAGCGTGCGGTGCAGGCCGCCGAGGATGATGCGGTCGGGGTTGAGGATGTTGACGAGGCCGGCGAGGCCCAGGCCCAGGCGGTCGATGAGGGACTCGGTGGCGGTGCGGACGGCCGGGTCGGCGTACTCGGTACGGATCAGGTCGTTGGCCTGCTGAAGCAGGGAGACCACGGGGCCGGGGTCACGGCCGGCCGCGGTGAGGAAGGCCAGCGGGTCGGCCTCGACGTCGAGGCAGCCGCGGCTGCCGCAGTGGCAGGGGCGGCCCTCGGGGTTGACGGTGAGGTGGCCGACTTCGAGGGCCAGGCCGGAACTGCCGGTGTGCAGGCGGCCGTCGAGGACCAGCGCGCCGCCGACGCCCCGGTGCCCGGTGGCCACGCAGAGGAGGTCGCGGGCGCCCCGGCCGGCGCCGTGGCGGTGTTCGGCGAGCGCGGCGAGGTTCACGTCGTTGGCAGCGAAGGCCGGGCCCTCGATACCGGCCGCCCGTACCCGTTCGGAGAAGATCTCGCGGACCGGAGCACCGGCCGGCCAGGCCAGATGGAGGGGGTTCAGCGCCAGACCCGCCGGTTCGGCCACGGCGGACGGCACGGCGAGGCCCGCGCCGACGCAGCGCCGTCCCGTCTCGCGAAGCAGGTCCGCGCCCGCTTCGACGACCGACCCGAGCACCTTCGCCGGGTCCGCGTCGACGGTCTCGCAGCCGGGAGCCGTCGCCACGATCCGTCCGCCGAGCCCGACCAGCGCGGCCCGCCACCCGTCGGCGTGCACCTGCGCGGCGAGCGCGACGGGACCCTCCTCGGCGACCTCCAGACGGTGCGAGGGACGGCCCTGGGAACCGGCGGCGGCACCAGGGTGCGCGTCGACCCGGATCAGCCCCAGCGCCTCCAGCTCGGCGGCCACGGCACCCGCCGTGGCCCGGGTGACGCCCAGCTCGGCGGTGAGCACGGCCCTCGTCGGCGCCCGCCCGGTGTGCACCAGTTCCAGTGCCGGGCCGAGCGCGCCCCTGCCCCGGTCCAGCCGGGTGCGTGTCGTCGTCGGTGTCCCTTCGCCCGCCGCCTTGGGGGCCGCCTTGCCGTCCATGAGGGCGAGTCTCCCATGATCCGTACCGGCTCGGGTGCGGCCGAGTCGGCCTCAGCCGCCGCCGAAGCCGCTCACCCGCAGGGTGATGTTCAGCCGCCCGGCCAGGCCCAACGCGGGCGGCGCCGTCCCCGCGTGCACCCGGGGCACCCCGTGGTACGCCTGGCGGGACGGGCCGCCGAACACGAAGAGGTCACCACTGCGCAGTTCCACGTCCGTGTACGGCCGGGCCCGCGACCGCGGGTTGCCGAAGCGGAAGACACAGGTGTCGCCGAGGCTCAGGGACACCACGGGCGCGTCCGACTTCTCGTCGCTGTCGCGGTGCATGCCCATACGGGCGTCCCCGTCGTAGAAGTTGATCAGGGCGATGTCGTACGGGTCCGTCGTCCAGACCGTCCCGGCGCTGCCGAGGGCGTCCGCGACCGCGCCGCGGGCCAGGTCGTCCAGCCAGGCCGGGAACGGCTTCACGGGTGCGCCGTCGCCGTCGACGACGGTGCGGGCGTAGCCGTACGGGTACCAGTGGTGGCCGAGGCAGACCTGCCGGGCGGTCATCGTGCCGCCGCCGGGGGTGCGGACCGTGCGGAGGCCGGCGGGTGGGCGGGCCCACTCGCGGCACGCGGCCAGGAGCCGCCGCTGGCGCTCCGGGTCCAGCCAGTCCGGGACGTGGACCGCGCCGGGCGCGATCTCCGTGCGGCCGCGGGGGAACAGCTCGGCGTCCATCGGTCCATCATCACGCACCGGCTCGGGACACGGCCTGAGCTGCGGCTCGGTTAGCCTGGGCACACGATGAGCGACCGTATGACCGCGCCCTGGGGCGAGTACGCCCTGGCCCGCCTCCCCGAGGACCCCCGTGACCGGCTGCGCGCCTGGGACGCGTCCGACGCGTATCTGCTGCGCCACCTCGCGAGCAGCGGGACTCCGCTGGACGGGACGGTCGTGGTGGTCGGTGACCGCTGGGGCGCGCTGACGACGGCGCTCGCCGGGCACCGGCCGACCCAGATCACCGACTCCTTCCTGAGCCGGGAGGCCACCCGGGCGAACCTGGCGCGCAACGGGTTCGAGGCGGACACCGTCCGGCTGCTCACCACCCAGGACCCGCCGCCGGACCGGATCGACGTGCTCCTCGTCCGGGTTCCCAAGAGCCTCGCGCTCCTGGAGGACCAGCTGCACCGGCTGGCGCCGGCCGTGCACGAGGGGACGGTCGTCGTCGGCACCGGCATGGTCAAGGAGATCCACACCTCGACGCTGAAGCTGTTCGAGCGGATCCTGGGGCCGACCCGCACCTCCCTCGCCGAGCAGAAGGCCCGGCTGATCCTCTGCACCCCGGACACCGGGACCATGGGGGCTCGCGGGGCCGACCCATGGCCGTACACCTATGAACTGCCGGACGGCATCGGCCCGTTGGCCGGGCGCACCGTCGTCAACCACGCGGGGGTGTTCTGTGCCGACCGGCTCGACATCGGCACCCGGTTCTTCCTCGGGCACCTGCCGCCGGGCCGCGGGGGCGGGCGTGTGGTGGATCTGGGGTGCGGCAACGGGGTCGTCGGCACGGCGGTCGCGTTGGGCGACCCGGACGCCGAGGTGGTGTTCGTGGACGAGTCCTACCAGGCGGTGGCCTCGGCGGAGGCGACGTACCGGGCGAACGCCGACGGCAAGGCCGAGTTCCGGGTCGGGGACGGGATGGCGGGGTTCGCGCCGGACAGCGTCGACCTCGTCCTCAACAACCCGCCCTTCCACTCCCACCAGGCGACGACCGACGCCACGGCCTGGCGGATGTTCACCGGGGCGCGACGTGCGCTGCGACCGGGGGGCGAGCTGTGGGTGGTCGGGAATCGCCATCTGGGGTATCACGTGAAGCTGCGGCGGGTCTTCGGCAACAGCCGACTGGTGGCGAGCGACGCGAAGTTCGTGGTGCTGAAGGCCGTCAAGCGGGGGTCGTGACGCCAGGGGGGCGACGGCTCGGGGCGCGACGGCGGGTACGCGACGGGCGACGACAGGGGTTCGTGACGCCAGACTCGTGGCAACGGGGTTCGTGACCAGGGGCGTTCGCGTGCGTGGTCTTCGT
This sequence comes from Streptomyces sp. NPDC030183, assembly GCF_055573455.1. Lineage (NCBI taxonomy): Bacteria > Bacillati > Actinomycetota > Actinomycetes > Kitasatosporales > Streptomycetaceae > Streptomyces > Streptomyces sp. NPDC030183. The sequence continues at coordinate 128,822 of NZ_JBVIBK010000011.1, read as the reverse complement.
CCGGGGGTCAGGGAGTCATTCCGCGCAGGGCCCTCGGGGATGCGCCCAGTTCACGGCGGCACGCCTTGTTGAACGCCTGGAGGTCGGGGATGCCCACGGAGGCGGCGACGGCGGGGATGGAGAGGGTCGTGGCGCGCAGCAGATGGTGGGCGCGTTCGAGTCTGCGGCGGCGGATGTAGCCGACGACCGTGCTGCCCGTCTCCGTCCGGAACAGCCGGGTCAGGTGGTTGTGGGAGACACCGGCCGCCCGGGCCACCTCCGGGATGGAGAGCGGCGCCGCGAGATGGGCCTCGATGTGGGCGATGGCCGTGATGACCGCCGGGTGCGGGCCGGGGTCCGCCGCGGCGGGCGGGGTGAGGTGGGCGACCCGCCACAGGGTCGCCCAGATCTCGGCCCTGGTGCGCTCGGGCTCGCTCGGGGCGGCGGCCACCGCCTGGAGCAACAGGCCAGTCAGGGCCGGGAGTTCGGGGCCGGCGTCCTGGACGACGGGGATCGTGCGGAGCGTGCCGGTGGGGGTGATGCGCAGGTGGGCGTAGAGGTGTTCCGAGCGGCCCCGGTAGCGGTAGCGGACCGTCGTGCCGGGCGGGACGAGGCTGACCCGGCCGGGGCGGATGGTGTGGACCGTGCCGTCGACGGTCAGCTCGGCCTCGTACTGGTAGAGGTGCAGCTGCCAGAGTTCCGGGAGCCGGAACACGTCCGTACGCCCGGCCACCCCGTGCACGCCGACTCCGATGCCCGCGACGACGGGTGGCTCACCGAGGTGGATCTCCGTCTCCCGCATGACGGAAAACTACCAGTGACGGCCGTCACATTCCCCGCCCGGGTGGCTCCGTCAGCAGGACCTTCACTCAGCGCCTCTCGGCCGCGTACACAGCACTTCCCGGCCGCGCTCGCCCTTGCCCTCTCCCCCTCCGCCCCCTCCCCGCCGCTCACTCGGCAGGGGCGGCCAGGACGGTGATCAGTCGTGCCACCGTCCGGGTCATCGCCGTACGGCCCTCCGCCAGGTAGGTGCGGGGGTCCACCGCCTCGGGGCGGGCGGTCAGGAAGTCGCGGATCGCGCCGGTGAGGGCGATGTTGAGGGCGGTGCCGATGTTGACCTTGGCGATGCCGCCGGTGACGGCCGCCCGGAGTTCGTCGTCCGGGACGCCCGAGGAGCCGTGCAGGACGAGGGGGACGTCGAGGGTGCCGGAGAGCCGCTTGAGGAGGGTGTGGTCGAGGGCGGCGGTACGGGTGGTCATGGCGTGCGCGCTGCCGATCGCCACGGCGAGGGCGTCGACGCCGGAATCGGCCACGAAGGCGCGGGCCTCGTCGGGGTCCGTACGGGCGCCGGGGGCGTGCGCGTCCAGCGGCGGCAGGCCGTTCTTGCCGCCGACCTGGCCCAACTCGGCCTCGATCCAGAGACCTCGGGCGTGCGCCCAGTCCACCGCGGCCCGGGTGGCGGCGAGGTTCTCGGCGTACGGGAGGCGCGACGCGTCGTACATCACCGAGCTGAACCCGGCGTCGGGTGCCCGGCGCAGCAGGTCGTCGCTCTGGATGTGGTCGAGGTGCAGCGCGACGGGTACGGCCGCCCGCTCGGCCGCGGCGGTGGCGGCGCGGGCCAACGGGACCAGGTCACCACCGTGGAACCTGACCGCGTTCTCGCTGACCTGGAGGACGACGGGGGCGGCGACGGACTCGGCGCCCGCGACGACGGCTTCGGCGTGCTCCAGGGTGATGATGTTGAACGCGGCCACGGCGGTGTGCGCTGCGGCCGCCCCCGTGATCAGCTCACCGGTCGTCGTGAGGGGCACAACTCCTCCTGAGGGGATGGCGGTCGAGGATCGGTGGCGTGCGGTCCGCGTGCGTCGAGCCTCGCCGTGCGGTCCGCGTGCGTCTCGCCTCGTCGTGCGGTCCGGACCGGGAGCTGCGTCATGAGGTCGGGACGGGTGGCTGCGTCACGCGGTCGGGACGGGGGCTTCGTCATGGGGTCGGGTCGAGGATCACCGAGCGGGTGAGGTGGCGCGGCCGGTCCGGGTCGAGGCCGCGGGCGGCGGCCACGGTGACGGCGAGGCGTTGGGCGCGGACGAGTTCGGCGAGGGGGTCGAGCCGGCCGGCCACCCAGGTCGCGCCGGTCCGGCGCACCTGCTCGGCCAGCCCTTCGGGTGCCGGGCCGAACATCCACGTCGCCGTACCCCGTGTGGTGACGCTGATCGGGCCGTGCCGGTACTCCATCGCCGGGTACGCCTCGCTCCACGCCAGCGCGGCCTCGCGCATCTTCAGCGCGGCCTCGTGCGCGAGGCCCACGGTCCAGCCCCGGCCTAGGAAGGTGAACTGGGCGCTGTCCACGGCCTCTTCGGGCAGCGGGGCCTCCAGTGCGGTGCGGGCGTCGGTCACGGCCTCCTCGGCCGGTTGGCCCAGGTGGGCGCGGAGCAGGGTGAGTGCAGTGGTGGCGAAGCGGGTCTGGACGACGGACTGCTCATCGGCGAAGTCCAGCACGACGAGGTCGTCGGCGGCCGTCATCACCGGCGTGTCCGGGTCCGCCGTGATCGCGGTGGTGCGGGTACGGCCCCGCAGCGAGCCGAGCAGGTCGAGCACCTCGGTGGTGGTGCCGGACCGGGTGAGGGCGACGACCCGGTCGTAGGCGCGCCCCCGGGGGAACTCGGAGGCCGGGAAGGCGTCCGTCTCGCCCTGGCCGAGGCTTTCGCGCAGTGCGGCGGCGGCCTGGGCCATGAAGTACGACGTGCCGCAGCCGACGAGCGCCACCCGCTCCCCCGCCGTCGGCAGGGCCCCGGCCTGGGACGCCGCTTCGGTGGCGGCGCGGGCCCAGCACTCGGGCTGGCTGGTCAGTTCGTCCTCGACGTGGGTCATGCGGTCACCTTCCCAGCAGACGACGGCTCCCTGCTCGTATGTGCAAGATAGAGCCTCGTTTCGAACATCTTCAAGCATGCGGCTGGCGCCGTCTGCGTTAGGGTCGTCCGACGATCATGTCCGGTCGGAGAGATGAGGTGAGGTGCCCGATGTCCCGCGACGCGCGCTGGCAGGTCCTGCTCGAACTGCTCGTGGAGCGGGGGCGGCTCGACGTGGAGGAGGCGGCGGCCGAGCTGGCGGTCTCGGCGGCGACCATCCGGCGCGACTTCGACCAGTTGGCGGAGCAGCAGATGCTCGTCCGGACGCGGGGCGGGGCGGTCGTGCACGGGGTCTCGTACGAGCTGCCGCTGCGCTACAAGACGGCACGGCGCGCGACCGAGAAGCAGCGGGTGGCGAAGGCGGTGGCGGATCTCGTCGCGCCCGGTGAGGCAGTGGGCCTGACGGGCGGCACGACCACCACGGAGGTCGCGCGGGCACTGGCCGTGCGGGGCGATCTGGCGGCCGGGGCGCCCGGGGCGCCCGCGCTGACCGTGGTCACCAACGCGCTCAACATCGCGAGCGAGCTCGCCGTGCGGCCCCAGTTCAAGATCGTGGTGACCGGCGGCGTGGCCCGCGCGCAGTCGTACGAGCTGGTCGGGCCGCTGGCGGACGGAGTGCTCGGGCAGATCACCCTGGATGTGGCGGTGCTCGGTGTCGTCGCCTTCGACGTGGTGCACGGCGCGGCGGCGCACGACGAGGCGGAGGCGGCGGTCAACCGGCTGTTGTGCGAGCGCGCGGAGCGGGTGGTCGTGGCGGCCGACTCCAGCAAGCTGGGGCGGCGGGCGTTCGCGTGGATCTGCGCCACCGGATCGGTGGACACCCTGGTCACGGACAAGGCGGCGGAACCGGAGGCGGTTCGACGGTTCGAGGAGGCGGGGGTACGGGTCGTCGCGGTCTGAGGCAGGGCCTCGGACGGGTCGGTCCCGTGGCCGGGGCGAGCATGCCGCCGTGTTGCAGGGTGGTGCGGACGGTGACGGCGGGGCCCGCGCCCGTGCCGTTCAGTCGGGCGTGTGGGCGAGGAGGCCGCACAGGAGGGGGATGCGGGGCTCGGGCAGGCGCCACCAGCCGGACGGGGTGCGGGTCATCCGGGGCCGGCGGGGCCAGGGCAGTTCGCCGCTCTCCATCAGTGCCCGCGTCTCAGTGTCCGCACCCCAGTGCCCGCGTCTCAGTGCCCGCACCCCGGTGCCCGCGTCTCAGTGTCCGTGCCCGGCGGACGTGTCGTGCGTTCCGTCCGCGCCGTGGGGCTCCTGCGGGGTGGCCGGGCCTCCGGCGCGGACGGTGAACGCGGCGGTGCGGACCTTCCCTTCGTGCTTGAAGTCGAGGAAGAGACGGTAGGTGCCGGCGCTGGGCGCGGTGGCCGTGAAGGAGATGCCGGGGCCGGGGTCGGTCTTGCCGTCGCCCGGCTCGCCGTTGGGGTGGACGTGCAGGTAGGCGAGGTCACCGGAGCGCAGGGCGACCAGGTGGCCGTAGGCGCCGAGGTAGGGCTGGAGGTCGGTGACGGGGCGGCCGTTCCGGGAGACGGTCAGCTTCAGCTCACTCGCGCCGCCCGGGCGCAGTGCGCCCTCCAGCCCGACCTCGTAGCCGTCGGTCCTCGCGGTGGCGTCGGGCTTCGGGAGCGGCCGGGGTGTGTAGGCGCCGGAGGCCGCGAGGTCGGCGCCGAGCGTGAGGTTCTCGGCGCCCTTCCGCGCGGGGGTGAAGTCGGCGAAGACGCGGTAGCCGCCCGCCCTGGGCAGGTCGACCGGGGTGCTCCAGGTGCCGTCGGCGGCGCGGGTGGGGTGGAGGTGGCGGTAGGTGTCCAGGTCGCGTGAGGCGACGATGAGGTGCAGTTCCTTGTCGTGCTCGCGCTGGTAGGCGGTGACGGCGCGGCCGTCGTCGTCGCGGATGACGAAGCGCAGGTCGGCGCGCTTCCCGGCGGTGACGGCCGGGGTGCGCAGGTCGAGGGTGTAGCCGCCCTCGGATATCTGCAGGCCGCCGGCGGGAGGGGACTCGTGCCGCCCGGCGTGGCCACCGCCCTCCCCGGGCTCCGGCGACGCGGAGGCGGCCGCGCCGCGGTGCCCGTCGTGGCGCGGGGGCGCGCCGTCCCCGGCGTCCGCGACGACGGGCTCGACGCCCTTGCCCACGCCGTAGGCGGTGCCGAAGGTCGCGGCCAGCGCGGCGGCGAACGCGGTGATCCTCAGTCCGGTGTTCATGGCCGTCTCCTCGGGATTCGGCGGGTCTCGATGCAGCTCACCATACCCCCTGGGGGTACTTAGTCAAGCGTTCGGCGGAACTTGCGCGAAATACCCCTCGGGGGTATACAGGCTGTATCGCGAGGGTACCCCCGGCCCGTATCCGGGGGTCGCTTCCGGACCCGACAGGGCCTGACCGGGAGCGGTCGCCACCGACGACGTACGAGGAGCAGCAGCCATGACCACCACCGCGCCCGGCGCCACCGCCGAGGTCGAACTCCTGATCGGCGGCATGACCTGCGCCTCCTGCGCGGCGCGCGTCGAGAAGAAGCTGAACCGCATGGACGGTGTCACCGCCACGGTCAACTACGCCACCGAGAAGGCGAAGGTCAGCTACGCCGGCGACATCTCCGTCGGTGACCTGATCGCCACCGTCGAGGCGACCGGGTACACGGCGCGCGAGCCCGAGCCGCCCCAGTCGGCCGGGGACGAGGAGCGGGAGCCGGCCGACGACGAACTGCGGCCGCTGCGGCAGCGGTTGGTCACCGCGGTGGTGCTGGCCGTGCCCGTCATCGCGATGGCCATGGTCCCGGCGCTGCAGTTCGAGTACTGGCAGTGGCTGTCGCTGACACTGGCGGCGCCCGTGGTGACCTACGCGGGGTGGCCCTTCCACCGGGCGGCCTGGACGAACGCCCGGCACGGCGCCGCCACCATGGACACCCTCATCTCCATCGGCACCCTGGCCGCGTTCGGCTGGTCGCTGTGGGCACTGTTCCTCGGCACGGCGGGCACCCCGGGAATGACCCATCCCTTCGAGCTGACCATCGCCCGCGGCGACGGATCGGGGAGCATCTACCTGGAGGCGGCGGCAGGGGTCACGGCGTTCATCCTGGCCGGACGGTACTTCGAGGCCCGCTCCAAGCGGAAGGCGGGCGCGGCACTGCGGGCCCTGCTGGAGCTGGGCGCGAAGGACGTCACCCTCCTGCGCCCCGACGGCGGCGAACGGACCGTGCCGGCCACCGAGTTGCGGGTCGGCGACCGCTTCCTCGTACGGCCCGGGGAGAAGATCGCCACGGACGGCACGGTGGTCGAGGGTTCCTCGGCGGTGGACGCCTCCATGCTCACCGGCGAGTCCGTGCCGGTGGAGGTGTCCCCCGGCGACTCCGTCACCGGCGCCACGGTCAACGCGGGCGGCCGACTCGTCGTCGAGGCGACCCGGATCGGTGCCGACACCCAGCTCTCCCGGATGGCCCGGTTGGTCGAGGACGCGCAGAACGGGAAGGCCGCCGCCCAGCGGCTCGCCGACCGGGTCTCCGCCGTCTTCGTCCCAGTCGTGATCGCCCTCGCCCTGGGCACCCTCGGTTTCTGGCTCGGCAACGGCGCGTCGCTCACGGCGGCGTTCACCGCCGCCGTCGCCGTACTGATCATCGCCTGCCCGTGCGCGCTGGGGCTGGCCACGCCGACCGCGCTGCTGGTCGGTACCGGGCGCGGCGCCCAGCTGGGCATCCTGATCAAGGGTCCCGAGGTGCTGGAGTCCACGCGCCGGGTCGACACGGTCGTCCTCGACAAGACGGGGACGGTCACCACCGGCCGGATGACGCTGCTGGCCGTGCACACCGCCGACGGCACGGACGAGGCCGACGTCCTGCGGCTGGCGGGCGCCCTGGAGCACTCCTCCGAGCACCCGATCGCCCGCGCCGTCGCCGACGGCGCGCTGCAGAAGCTCGGCTCGCTGCCCGCACCGGAGGACTTCGCGAACGTGCCCGGCCTCGGCGTCCAGGGAGTGGTCGACGGCCACGCCGTCCTCGTCGGCCGGGAGCGGCTGCTGGCCGAGTGGGCGCTGGAGCTGCCGGAGGAGCTCAGGCGGGCCGGGGCCGAGGCGGAGGCGGCTGGGCGTACGGCCGTCGCGGTCGCCTGGGACGGCGAGGCGCGGGCGGTGCTGGCGGTCGCCGACGCGGTGAAGGAGACCAGCGCGGACGCGATCGCCGGGCTGCGCGCACTCGGCCTCACCCCGATCCTGCTCACCGGGGACAACAGGGCCGTGGCCGAGTCGGTCGCCCGTCAGGTCGGTATCGCACCCGACGACGTGATCGCCGAGGTACTGCCCGAGGACAAGGTCGATGTCGTCAAGCGGCTCCAGGCCGAGGGCCGTTCGGTCGCGATGGTCGGCGACGGCGTGAACGACGCGGCCGCGCTCGCCCAGGCCGACCTGGGGCTGGCCATGGGCACCGGCACGGACGCGGCGATCGAGGCCGGTGACCTCACCCTCGTCCGGGGCGACCTGCGCGCGGCGGTCGACGCCATCCGCCTCGCCCGCCGGACGCTCGGCACCATCCGGTCCAACCTGTTCTGGGCGTTCGCCTACAACGTGGCCGCCCTGCCGCTCGCCGCGGCCGGCCTGCTCAACCCGATGATCGCCGGAGCGGCCATGGCTTTCTCGTCGGTGTTCGTGGTCGGCAACTCCCTGCGCCTGCGTACGTTCAAGGCGCCTTTCACCGCTTCCTGAGCGTGAACGGCCCATTCCCTTGAGTTATCGGGTGGTTATCGAAACACTCTCGCCGCTCACGCCACAGGAAATCCTTCGAGAAATCCGACACGTAATTCCCGGCGGAATGAGTACTCCCGGAACGCGTCACGCAGAGTACGCGCCCGGGAGTGCGCCGGCGGACGGTCCGGTCACGCACAGCTACCAGCTCCGCCGCCGGACTGGGTCCCCGGGGCGGACTCCGCGCCGTACGGGCCGCTCACGCACCGCTCGCGCACCGCCCTGGGCGGCACTTCTCTTCCGTCGCCGAAGGGGCTTAGCGTCTCGGCATGAAGATTCTTCTCATCGGTGCCACCGGAACGCTCGGCACGGCCGTGCACAAGACGCTGTCCAGCCGCGGTCATGAAGTCCTCACCGTGGGGCGCGGCGGCGGCGACCTGCGCTGCGACCTCACCGACCCCGCGCAGATCACCGACCTGTACGACCGGGCGGGCCGGTTGGACGCGGTGGTCAGCGCCGCCGGCGACGTACCGTTCAAGCCGGTCACCGAGCTGACGCCCGACGACCACCTCGCCGCCTTCCGGGGCAAGGTGCTCAGCCAGATCGAGCTGGTACGGCAAGGCATACCGCGCGTCGCCGCACGCGGCTCCTTCACCCTCATCACCGGCGTGCTGGCCCGCGAACCCATCCCCACGGGCGCCGCGGCCTCCATGGCCAACGGCGCGGTGGAGGCGTTCGTCCGCGCCGCCGCCATCGAGATCGCCCCGCAGCGCATCAACGCGATCAGCCCCACCGTCTTCACCGAGAGCCTCGCCGACTACGGCGACTACTTCCCCGGCATGCCCCCGGTCGACCTCGCCGATGTCGCCCAGGCGTACGTCCGCTCCGTCGAGGGCGCCCACACGGGGCAGGTCTACGCCCTGTAGGGGCGGCGCCAGGGGCGGCCGCCGCCCGGCGGTCGCCGCCCGGCAGCCACCGAGTGCCGGGGCATCGAGGTTCGCGGAGCATCGAGCTGTCCGCCCGTGAAAGCCCTTGCCCCGGCCACCCGTCCGACCTAGCCTGCTTTTGTGCCGCAAATAAACAAAACCCGATCGCACAGCGTCGTGCCGGGTGGCGACCTCACCCGGCTCCGCGTCGCCATCACCGCCTTCTTCGCCCTGGACGGATTCGTCTTCGCCGGATGGGTCGTGCGGATCCCCGCGGTGAAGGAGCAGACGGGCGCCTCCCCCGGAGCCCTCGGCCTGGCCCTGCTGGGTGTGTCCGCCGGCGCGGTGGTCACGATGATGCTGACCGGGCGGCTGTGCCGCCGCTTCGGCAGCCACCCGGTGACGGTCGCGTGCGCGGTCCTGCTGTCGCTGAGCGTGGCCCTGCCGCCACTGACCCACTCGGCACTCGCCCTGGGCGCCGTCCTGCTGGTCTTCGGCGCGGCGTTCGGCGGGATCAACGTCGCCTTCAACAGCGCCGCCGTGGACCTGGTGGCCGTCCTGCGACGCCCCGTCATGCCGAGCTTCCACGCCGCCTTCAGCCTCGGCGGCATGATCGGGGCGGGCCTCGGCGGACTGGTCGCGGGGTCCGTGTCCGCCACCTCCCATCTGCTCGGCATCACCGCGATCGGCCTGCTGGTGACCGCCGTCGCGGGACGCACCCTGCTGCGCCACGAGCCCCCGGCACCACCGGAACGCCTGCCCACCACGGCGGACGGCGGACCGACCACGTCGAACGGCACGCACGACCGCGTCGGCGGCCACGACCGTCCGGGCACCCGCGGCCTGGTGGTCACCTTCGGCCTGATCGCCCTGTGCACGGCGTACGGCGAGGGCGCGCTCGCCGACTGGGGCGCACTGCACCTGGAGGAGGACCTGGACGCCTCCCCCGGCGTCGCGGCGCTCGGCTACTCCTGCTTCGCACTCGCCATGACCATCGGCCGGCTGACCGGGACGGCCCTGCTGGAACGCCTGGGCCGGACCCGTGTGCTGGTGGTCGGCGGCGCCACCGCCGCGGCCGGCATGCTGCTCGGGTCCCTCGCCCCGTCGGTGTGGGCGACGCTGCTCGGCTTCGCGATCACCGGTCTGGGCCTCGCCAACATCTTCCCCGTCGCCATCGAACGCGCGGGCGCCCTCGCCGGGCCCGGCGGGGTGGCCACCGCGTCCACACTCGGTTACCTCGGCATGCTGCTCGGCCCGCCCGCGATCGGCTTCCTCGCCGAATGGCACTCCCTTCCCACCGCGCTCACCAGCGTCGCGGCACTCGCCGCGTTCGCCTCCGCCATCGCGTTCGTCACTCGCCGTGCAGCCCCGAAATGACCACGCACCGTTGTCATTTGACGCCTCGCGGTGCAAGTCGAAAGCTGCCGACAAGATGAGGCAACCATTCAGTCGTTCGATTCGTATAACTCCCTGGAGGCACAGCGATCCGGCCCAACAGGGTGCGGCCGGAGCGTCACCATCCGTTTTTCCGGATGGTCCCGAACCAAGGAGAAACGATGCGACTGTTCGTACTCAACTACGCTCGCACCACTGAGCAGTTGGAGTTCAGCGCTCCGTACACCTACGACTCCGGGCTGCAGTTGAACGTGCTCCCCGACGGGCGGATCGCCGCCCACGACCTGGCTCTGATGCGGGAACTGGGGGCCACCACGTCCACGGCGGGCTCGAAGACCCACTTCGACGACTGAACGCGGACAAACGACAGATGACGGTGCTGATCCTGACGTCCGAACAGGATGTGACGGCAGACCTCGTGGTGGCCCGACTGAACAGGACCGGCGTACCCGTGGTCCGCCTCGACCCCGCCGACCTGCCCGGCGGGGTCGCACTCTCCGGTGAGTACGTCCACGGCGCCTTCCGCGGGCATCTGTCCGCCGGGGGGCGTCTGGTCAGCATGAGCGGCCTGCGGTCCATCTGGCTGCGCAGGCCGGGTATTCCCGCCAGCCGGGTGGCCGAGCCGTCCGGCTGGCTCACCGAGGAGTCCTCGCAGGCCCTGTACGGCATGCTGCGCGCCACGGGTGCCCGCTGGATGAACGACCCGGACGCGGCGCGGCGCGCCCGGCACAAGCCCTGGCAGTTGCGGCACGCCCAGCAGGTCGGGCTGCCGGTGCCGGCCACGCTCATCACCACGTTCCCGCAGGCCGCCCGGGACTTCGCCGCGCGCTTCCCCGACCTGGTGGTGAAGCCGGTCTCCGGCACCCACCCGCAGGAACCGCCCAGGACGGTACCCACCAGCCGTATCGCGCCCGGCACGGACTTCGCCGCGGTCGCCTTCGGCCCCACGCTGCTGCAACGCCGGGTCGCCAAGACCGCCGACGTCCGCCTCACCGCCGTCGGCGACCGGATGCTGGCCGCCCGCAAGCCGGTCCATCCGGACGCCCACCCCGACGAGGTCGACGTCCGCTACGCCGTCTCCGACGCGCCCTGGCACCCGGTCGACATCCCGGCGCGTACCGCCGGCGCCGTACGCGCCTACCTCCGGGACGCCGGACTGGCCTACGGGGCCTTCGACTTCGCGGAGGACGCCGACGGCATCTGGTGGTTCCTGGAGTGCAACCAGTCGGGGCAGTTCGGCTTCGTGGAGATGGACACCGGCCAGCCGATCGCCGAGAGCGTCGCCGACTGGCTGACCCACCGGGAACCGGGGTCGGCCCGCACTCCATTTGGCAGACTCGCGCCATGGACACTGCCGAGCACGTGAGAACCCTGGACGAGGAGGGCCGTCTGCTGGCCGCCGCCGCGCGGGAGGCCGGACCCGACGCCGAGGTCCCGACCTGCCCGGGCTGGCGGGTACGGGACCTGTTGCGGCACACCGGCACCGTCCACCGCTGGGCGACGGGCTTCGTCGCCGACGGGCACCCCGCGCCCCGGCAGCCGGAGGCAGAGCCCGGACTGGACGGTGAGCCGCTGCTGGCCTGGTACGAGGAGGGGCACCGTCGGCTCGTCGACACGCTGCGCACCGCCCCTGCCGACGTCGCGTGCTGGAGCTTCCTGCCCGCACCGTCCCCGCTGGCCTTCTGGGCCCGCCGCCAGGCCCACGAGACGACCGTGCACCGCGCCGACGCGGAGTCCGCGCGCGGCGGCACACCCACCGGGCCGGCGACCGCCCTCGCCGTCGACGGCATCGACGAACTCCTGCTCGCCTTCCACGCCCGCCCGAAGAGCCGGGTACGCACCGAGAAACCCCGCGTCCTGCGGGTCCGGGCGACGGGCGCCGGCGCGAGTACGGGTGCGAGCGCGGAAACGGGTGCGGGCACCGACATCGTGTGGACCGTACGCCTGAGTTCGGAACCGCCCGTCACGACCCGCACCGTCACGCCCCGCACCGACGCGTCCCCCGCGCCAGGTGTGGGCGCCGACGGGAACGGGGACCCGGCCATGCCCGTGGACTGCGAGCTAGCGGGCCCGGCGTCCCAGCTGTACCTCTCCCTCTGGAACCGTCTGCCGTTCCCGTCCGTCACGGGCGACCCCTCACTCGCCGCGCTGTGGCGGGAGAACTCCGGCATCGTCATGCGGTAGGGCCTGTCTGACAATTCGCGTCTGCCGCGCGACGCCATGCACGCACTCTCGCCGCACCGGCCCCAGACCCAAGTACGTCCAGTACGAGGGCCTGGGGCCGGCACCCCGAGAGCACGCACCTGACGCCGCGCGGCCGCCCTTCGGGCGACGACCCGAATTGTCAGACAGGCCCTAGCCGGAACGGTCGCGGGCCCCGGCGAAAACGCCGGGCGGACGACATGCCTCAGCCCAGCCAGCCAGGCCGTACCAGCCCGGACTCGTAGGCCAGCACCACGAGTTGGGCCCGGTCGCGGGCGCCCAGTTTGACCATGGTGCGGCTCACATGGGTCTTGGCGGTCAACGGGCTGACGACGAGCCGTCGGGCGATCTCGTCGTTCGTCAGGCCGATTCCGACGAGGGCCATGACCTCCCTCTCCCGCTCGGTGAGCCGGGCGAGGGAGGCCGCGGCAGCGGGTTCCTTGGAGCGGGCCGCGAACTCCGCGATCAGTCTCCGGGTCACACCGGGTGAGAGCAGCGCGTCGCCGTCGACCACCGCCCGTACCGCGCGCACCAGTTCCTCGGGCTCGGTGTCCTTCACCAGGAAGCCCGACGCTCCCGCCCGGATCGCCTCGAAGACGTACTCGTCGAGCTCGAAGGTGGTCAGCATGACGACCCTGACCCCGTCGAGCCCCTGGTCGCCGGTGATGCGCCGGGTCGCCGCCAGTCCGTCCAGCACCGGCATGCGGATGTCCATCAGGACCACATCGGGGCGCAGTTCACGCGCCTTGCGCAGCGCCTCGTCACCGTCGCCGGCCTCCCCGGCCACCTCGATGCCGGGCTGCGCGTCGAGCAGCGCCTTGAACCCGGCCCGCACCAACGACTGGTCGTCGGCGAGCAGTACACGGATCACCGGTCCTCCTCGGTCTCGCGGATCACCGGTCCTCCTGAGTCCCGCCGGGCGCCCGCAGCGGCAGTACGGCGAGGACCCGGAACCCCCCGTCGGCGCGCGGTCCCGCCTCGATCGTCCCACCCAGCGCGGCGGCCCGCTCCCGCATCCCGACGAGACCGGTGCCGCTGCCGCCGGCCTCGGTGCCGGTCGCGGGCCCGTCGTCGTCGATCCGCAGCCGCAGCTCACCGCCCCCGTGGTCGAGGCGCACGCGCGCGTGCCGTGACCCCGAGTGCCGTACGACGTTGGTGAGGGCCTCCTGGACGATGCGGAAGGCGGCCAGGCCGACGCCCGGCGGCAGGGCGGGCACCTCGCCCTCGATGTCGACGGTGAGGCCCGCGTCCGCCGCCTGCGCGACGAGTTCGGGCAGCCGGTCGAGCCCCGGCGCGGGGTCGCGCGGCGCGTCGCCGGGGGCCCGGAGGGTGCCCAGGACCTGGCGGACCTCCCCCAGGGCCTCCTTGCTGGCCTCCTTGATGGTGGTGAGGGCGGTGCGGGCCTGTTCCGGGTCGGAGTCGAGCAGGGCGAGGCCCACACCCGCCTGGACGTTGATCACCGAGATGCTGTGGGCGAGGACGTCGTGCAGTTCGCGGGCGATCCGCAGCCGCTCCTCGTCCGCGCGCCGCCGGGCGGCCTGCGCCCGCTCGGCCCGTTCCCGGGCCCACTGCTCACGCCGCACCCGTGCCGGCTCCGAGACGGCGAGGATCGCCACGCCCCAGGCCACGACGACACCCTCCTGCCCCCAGCTCGCCGCGTCGTCCCCACCGGGCGGCAGCCACTGGTACAGCCAGTGCGCCACCAGGACGTGCCCCGCCCACAACGCGCCCATGGCCGTCCAGGCGGCCTTGCGGTGCCCGGCGACGACCGCGCTGAAGCAGCCCAGGGCGACGGTGAGGAACACCGGGCCGTACGGATAGCCGGCGCCCAGATAGACCATGGCCGACGCGGCCGTGCCGAAGGCGACGACCACCGGCCGCCGCCACCGCCACAGCAGCAGCAGGGAGCCCAGGAGCAGCAGGACGCGGCCGAAGGGGTCCAGGAGGGCGCGCTCGCCCTCCTGCATGCCGGCGGCCGCGGTCGAGCCGAGCTGCACGAGGACGGTGAACGCGAGAGTCGAGCGCCAGGGCCAGCGGGGCCGGGACGCGTCGCCCTCCGGGCGGTTCCACCACGGCGGCGCCCCGTGCCACCGGTGCCGAGGCGACCACAGGTGCCCGGTACCGCCGCCCCGTTCCGGGGAACCGTCCGCCCCCGCGCCCTGCTCTGCCATGACGGCCACGCTAGACGCCGGGCCCCGATCCCGGCGTCACCCGGGCGAGGTGATCACACATACTCCCCGGGAAGTACGCCGTCCCGCCCCGACCAGGCCGGGTGCGGGCCCTCCCGCGCCGGACGCCCGACCGCTTCGGGCACCCACCTCGGCTGGGCGCCTCAGCGCTCCCCCGCGCCGGACTGCGGATGTACGAGGCCCACGTGATGGGCGAGCTGGCCCGCCGCGTGGCGGAAGAACGTCCCCCGGTCCTCGACCACTCGGTTGAACTGCCCGAACACCTCGAAGTTGACCAGCCCGAACAGCTGCGCCCACGCCCCGATCAGCACCACGACCACCTCCGGCGGCAGATCGGGGGCGAGATCCTCGGCCATGCGCCGCGCCTCGGGCCGCAGCTCGGCGGGCAACTTCCACTGGGCGACGCCCTTGTCCTGGTAGGCGTCACGGACGATCCCGGTCAGCAGGAGCCCGACCCGCGCGGCGGCCGGCACCGTCGTCGAGGGCGCGGTGTAGCCGGGCACCGGCGAGCCGTAGATCAACGCGTACTCGTGCGGCCGCGCCAACGCCCACTCCCGCACCGCCTCGCACACCGCGACCCACTGCCGCGCCGGGCTCTCACTGCTCCTCACCTTCGCGTACGCCGCCTCGGCGGCCTCACCGAGGGAGTCGTACGCGTCGATGATCAACGCGGTCAGCAGTTCGTCACGGCTGGGGAAGTAGCGGTAGAGCGCCGAGGAGACCATGCCCAATTCGCGGGCGACGGCGCGCAGCGACAGCTTGGCCGCGCCCTCGGCGGCGAGCTGTCTGCGCGCCTCGTCCTTGATCGCGGCGGTGACTTCGTTCCGGGCGCGGGCACGGGCTCCCTGTGCGGTGCTCATACGCAGCAGTGTGCCACAAGGGCAGAGCAGTGCACACGTTTGTGAGCAGCGCACACACCCGAGAGCGGGGCACTTAGTCGAGAGCGGCGATCACAGACGAGAGCGACCGACAGGAACGAGAGCACTGCTCTTGCTTTGGAGCACCCACCTCGTGCACACTGCTCTCAAGCGAGAGCACCGCTCTCTCAATCGCTCGCGGAGGGGACCCCATGTCAACGACCCACTACATCAAGGCCAACGCCGTCGACCGCGTCGTCAACAACTTCATCGGCTGGCTCGCCCGCCGAGGCGTCAGCCTCCTCGGCACCGCGGAACTCTCCGTGCGCGGCCGCAAGAGCGGCGAGTGGCGGCGCCTGCCGGTCAACCCGCTGCCGTACGAGGGCGGCCCCTACCTCGTCTCGGCGCGCGGCCACTCCGAGTGGGTCCGGAACATGCGGGCAGCGGGCGGCGGCCGGCTCCAGGTGGGGCGCCGGGTGCAGGAGTTCACGGCGGTCGAGCTGCCCGACGAGGAGAAGCCGGTGGTGCTGCGGACCTATCTCAAGAAGTGGGGTTGGGAGGTGGGTCGCTTCTTCGGTGACGTCACCGCCGACTCGACGGACGAGGAACTGCTCGCCGCCGCACCGAAGCACCCCGTCTTCCGGATCACCCTCACCACGTGACCGCCCGGGCGAAGGCGACCGCCTACCGGTCGAACGCCGTGAGCGCGCGCTGGGCGATCGGATGGGTGCGGACGATCTCGCCCAGGGAGGTCGAGCCGCGCGTGATGTCGACGAAGGCACGCCAGGCGGGCCGGAAACCGGTGATCGCCGCGTGGAACAGGCCGGGCCGCCGCTCGAAGGCGATCAGCAGCCGCTTGCCGACGCTCATCTCCACACCGAGTCCGGCCTTCACGGCGAACGCGTAGTTCAACGCCTGCCGCCGGGTGTCCACCGCGTCGTGCGCCTCGGCGATGCGGACCGCCCACTCCCCCGCGAGCCGCCCCGAGCGCAGCGCGAAGGAGATGCCCTCGCGCGTCCACGGCTCCAGCAGCCCCGCCGCGTCGCCGCACACCAGCACCCGCCCCCGGGAGAGCGGCGAGTCGTCGGCGCGGCAGCGCGTCAAGTGCCCCGAGGAGATGCTCGGTTCGAAGCCGGCGAGGCCGAGCCGTCCGATGAAGTCCTCCAAGTACCGCTTGGTGGCGGCGCCTTCACCGCGCGCGGAGATGACGCCCACCGTCAGTGTGTCGCCCTTGGGGAAGACCCATCCGTAACTGCCGGGCATGGGGCCCCAGTCGATGAGGACGCGACCCTTCCAGTCCTCGGCGACGGTCTCCGGTACGGGGATCTCCGCCTCCAGGCCCAGGTCGACCTGGTCCAGTTTCACTCCGACGTGCGCCCCTATGCGGCTGGCGCTGCCGTCCGCGCCGACCACGGCCCGTGCCAGCAGGGTCTCGCCGCCCTGGAGGACGACGGCGACCGTGCGGCGGTCCGGTACGGCCGAGCCGTGCTGCTCGACGCGGGTGACCGTGACGCCCGTGCGCAGTTCGGCGCCGGCCTTCTGCGCGTGCTCGACGAGCTGCTGGTCGAACTCGGGCCGGTTGATCAGCCCGAAGAGCATCTGCTTGGACTTGCGCGTACGGGAGTAGCGGCCGTCGAGGGAGAAGGTGACGGCGTGCACGCGGTCCTTGAAGGGCAGTTCGAAGCCGGGCGGCAGCGCGTCCCGCGAGGGGCCGATGATGCCGCCGCCGCAGGTCTTGTACCGGGGCAGTTCGGCCTTCTCCAGCAACAGGACGCTGCGTCCCGCGACCGCCGCCGCGTAGGCGGCCGAGGCCCCCGCGGGCCCCGCGCCCACCACGACGACGTCCCACACCCGCTGCACGTCGTCCGCCGAAGAGTTCTCGCTGCTCACGATGGTCTACTGCTCCCGATCCAGCCGCCTGCCGCACCTGTCCCACGCATCCTACGGCGGTCGTCACCGACCGTCGCTGTGGGAGGATCGGCAGCGCGTGCGCCCTACACCGATACACCGGGTCCGCGCGTACGCACGCACACCCACAGAAGCACAACGTCGCACCCACGAGGAGCGTGCCCATGTCGTCGAACCCGGTCGCCGAGACCGTCGCCTCGCTGATGCCCAGGGCGAAGGAGGAGCTCACCGAACTGGTGGCCTTCAAGTCGGTGGCGGACTTCGACCAGTTCCCGAGGAGCGAGAGCGAGGGCGCCGCGAACTGGGTCGCCGACGCGCTGCGCGCCGAGGGCTTCCAGGACGTGGCCCTGCTCGACACCCCCGACGGCACCCAGTCCGTGTACGGGTGCCTGCCGGGGCCCGAGGGCGCGAAGACCGTCCTGCTGTACGCGCACTACGACGTCCAGCCGCCGCTGGACGAGGCCGCCTGGGTCACGCCGCCGTTCGAGCTGACCGAGCGGGACGGGCGCTGGTACGGGCGCGGGGCCGCCGACTGCAAGGGCGGTGTGATCATGCATCTGCTGGCGCTGCGCGCGCTCAAGGCGAACGGCGGCGTCCCGGTCACCGTCAAGCTGATCGCCGAGGGCTCGGAGGAGATGGGCACGGGTGGTCTCCAGCAGTACGCGGAACAGCACCCCGAGCTGCTCGCGGCCGACACCGTCGTCATCGGCGACGCCGGCAACTTCCGCGCCGGGCTGCCGACGGTCACCGCGTCGCTGCGCGGCATGATCCTGATGCGGGTGCGGATCGACGCCCTCGAAGGCAACCTGCACTCGGGCCAGTTCGGCGGCGCGGCCCCCGACGCGCTGGCCGCGCTGATCCGCGTCCTGGACTCGCTGCGCGCCGCCGACGGGACGACGACCGTCGACGGCCTCGCGGGTGACGGCACCTGGGACGGTCTGCAGTACGACGACGAGCGGTTCCGTGAGGACGCCAAGGTGCTCGGCGGTGTCGAACTGGTCGGATCCGGCACGGTCGCCGACCGGATCTGGGCGCGCCCCGCAGCCACCGTGCTCGGCATCGACGCGCCTCCGGTGGTCGGGGCGACCCCGTCGATCCAGGCGAGCGCCCGCGCGCTGGTCGGGCTGCGCGTCCCGCCGGGCGTGGACGTCCAGGAGGCGATGAAGCTGCTGGAGGCCCATCTCGTGGCGCACACGCCCTGGGGTGCCCGGGTGAGCTGTGAGCCGATCGGCCACGGCCAGGCGTTCCGCGCCGACACCTCCAGCCCGGCGTACGAGGCGATGGCCGCGGCGATGGCCGTCGCCTACCCGGGCCAGGAGATGCAGTACGCGGGCCACGGCGGCTCGATCCCGCTGTGCAACACCCTCGCCGCCCTCTACCCGCGGGCCGAGATCCTCCTCATCGGCCTCAGCGAGCCGGAGGCACAGATCCACGCGGTCAACGAGAGCGTGTCCCCGGACGAGCTGGAGCGCATGGCGGTGACGGAGGCGCTGTTCCTGAGGAACTACGCGGCGAGCTGAGCGGACGAGGCGCCCCCGGTGCGGCACCGCCGCCCACCGGGGGCGCCGGACGCGCCTCCCGCACAAGGTGGGCAGGGGGACGGCCGTCACACGGGCGCGCCCGCCTCCAGATAGACCGCGGCGCCCCGCTCCCGGGCCCGCAGGGCCCATCGCAACCGCTCGTAGCGGACCGGCGGCAGCAGGTCCGCGGCCTCCTCCTCGGTGACGAAGCGCCAGTCGCGCAGTTCGGGGCCGGGCAGTACGGGCCGCTGCGACCCTGCCGCGTCGAGGCGGCCGCCGTCGAAGAGGAGGCGCAGTCCGCCGTATCCGGGCGGCGAGGGGGACTCCCAGTCGACGACGAGCAGCCGCGGTACGTGCTCGAGCCGTATCCCGGTCTCCTCGACGACCTCGCGCATGCCGGCGCGGGCCGGCGCCTCGCCGGGCTCCACGACACCGCCGGGGAACTCCCAGCCGGGCTTGTAGGTCGGGTCGACGAGCAGGACCCGGTCGTCGTCGTCGAACATCAGCACCCCGGCGGCCACGGTCTCCGCGGTCGGCTCGGGGGTCTGCACGATGTCGCAGACGGGTACGTTCCCGTCGCGTACGGCGTCGGCGATGCGCCGTGCGGTCTCGTACGGGGTGAGGGCACTCGTGTCGACGAGGTGGGCGTCGGCGGTGAGCCAGCCGCCGAGGGCGGCGCGGTAGGGCACGATCTGGTCGTACGCCCATTGACGCATCCGCATCTCGCCGTCGGGGAGGTCCGGCGGTATGTCCCGTCCCGCTATTCGCTCCCGCAGGATCGTTTCGGCCGGTGCCAGGAGCAGATGCCGTACGGGGATGCGGCGGGCGGCGAGACCGCCGAAGATCTCGTCGCGGTACTCCTGGCGGAGCAGGGTCATGGGGACCACGAGGGTGCCGCCCAGCTCGGTGAGCAGCGCGGCGGCGGTGTCGACGACCAGCCGTCGCCAGCTGGGCAGGTCCTGGTAGTCGCCGACCTCGGCGAGGCGCTTGGCCGGCAACATGTGCGTCAGTGCGCCGCCGATGACCTCGGGGTCGAAGAGCGTGCTGTTCGGGATCAGGTCGATCAGTTCCCGTGCGGTGGTGGTCTTCCCCGCACCGAACGCACCGTTGATCCAGACGATCACGGTTCCCCCTCTTCTGTTGACCCCCTGAGGCTTGCCCTCCACTACGACGCGGAAACCAGCCGCTGATGAGGAGGTGAAATACACGGTGGCGGGGGGGGGGAGAGGGGGGGGGGGAGAACCGGGGGGGGGGGGGGGGGGGGGGGGGGGGGAGGGGGGGGAGGACAAATGCTTTTTTGTTGGGTGGGGGGGGAGCGTACTCAACAGAAACCAC
>NZ_JBVIBK010000011.1:0-108941 GCF_055573455.1 Streptomyces sp. NPDC030183 | reverse complement strand
TTTCCTCTTCCTCTTTTTTTTTGCCCCCTTGCCTTTTCCTCCCAGCAGGAAGACAAGACCGGTTGGGGGGGGGGGGGGGGGGGCCCCCCCCCACCCCCCCCCCCCCCCCCCCCCCCCCCGCCACCGTGTCGTGCGAGGCGGATGGGAGAACCCGCCGGTGCCGAGGGAGGGCGTCAGCCTTCCTTGCCCGCCTTGCCCTGCTGTCCCGAGACGCCGCCCAGGGCGTCGTCGCCGACCGCCAGGCTGTCGTCGGCGACCGTCCTGCCGACGGTGTCGAGGGTGCCCTCGACGTCCAGTTTGCTCAGCCCGTCGGCCTTTCCGAGGGTGTCCGCGGCTTCGAGGCCGTGCGAGGGCGTGATGGCCGCGACGACGAAACCGGTGGCGAGGGAGGCGATGGCGAGCATGCTGCGCTTCTTCATGCCCCGCTCAACGCGGCAGGAGCCCACCGGGTCA
Organism: Streptomyces sp. NPDC030183; assembly: GCF_055573455.1. Classification (NCBI taxonomy): domain Bacteria; kingdom Bacillati; phylum Actinomycetota; class Actinomycetes; order Kitasatosporales; family Streptomycetaceae; genus Streptomyces; species Streptomyces sp. NPDC030183. Next base: position 108,488 of record NZ_JBVIBK010000011.1, on the reverse strand, counting down.
CGGCCACCCCGTCGTTTCGCCCCACCGAACCCGTGACCGACCGGAACGCCCCGACCGCACCGGGTCCCACCACGCGCCAAAGCGCCGCTCGCCGGGGTGTTCTGCGGGACGTCATCGCCTCGGCGTCACCACGCCGTCTCACCGGTCTCTTCTCACCGGCCTCCTCTCACAGGCCCTTTCTCACCGGCCTCCTCCCACCGGCCCCTTCTCACCGCCTCCTCCCACCGGCCCCTTCTCACCGGCCCCGCATCAGCGCCGCCGCTGCCGCTCCCACCAGGCCCGCGTCCGTGCCCATCTCGGCCGGGGCCACGGTCAGGTGCTGGACGAACGACAGGGTCGCGTAGTCCTTGAGGGCGGCGCGGAGCGGGGCGAACAGGACGTCGCCGGCGCCCGCGACGCCGCCGCCGATGACGGCGATGTCGATCTCGACGAGCGTGGCGGTGGCGGCGATACCGGCCGCGAGGGCCTGTGCGGCCCGTTCGAAGGAGGCCACGGCGACGGGGTCGCCCGCGCGGGCCGCGGCGGCGACCGCGGCGGCCGAGGTGTCGCCGTCGGGGCCGGGCCGCCAGCCGTTGTCCAGGGCGCGGCGGGCGATGTGGGGGCCGCTCGCGATCCGCTCGACGCACCCGCGGGCACCGCACGGGCAGGGGTCGCCGTCGAGATCCACGCTGATGTGGCCGATGTGACCGGCGTTGCCGGTGGGCCCGGCGTGCAGGCGGCCGCCCAGGACGAGGCCGCCGCCGACGCCCGTGGACACCACCATGCACAACGCGTTGTCGTGGCCGCGCGCGGCGCCCTGCCAGTGCTCGGCGGCGGTGATGGCCACACCGTCGCCGATCAGTTCGACGGGCAGCCCACCGGTGGCCGCCCGCACCCGCTCGACCAGCGGGAATCCGCGCCAGCCGGGGACGTTGACGGGGCTCACCGTGCCGGCGGAGGCGTCCACCGGGCCCGCGCTGCCGATCCCGACGACCGTGACGGCCTCCCACTGCGGGGCGGCGGTCAGCTCACCGAGGACTCCCTCGACGGCCCGCATCACGGTGTCGCCGTCCTCCCGGGCGGGCGTCGGGCGCTGCGCGCGCACCACGATCCGGCCGTGGCCGTCCACCAGGGCCCCGGCGATCTTGGTGCCGCCTATGTCGAGCGCGGCCACGAGGTCGGTCTGCATCAGTGTCAGTTCTCCCGCTCCGAGTCTCCTCCCGGGCACCCGGATCCTGCGGCGCCCGGATCTCCGGCCGGAAATTCGGGCAGCACGACGCTCGCCTGGTGGGGGGCGCCGGCCAGAGAATGCGATAGACAGTCTCCCCCGCCCGTGACAACGTTGTCCAGGCTCTATGCTCGCCACATCGTCAACAGCCGTACAGAGCCGACACGTACCACGCATGACACCGCGGACCGCGGGATGCGACACCCACCGGCCACGCACGGGACAACAGGACAGGACAGCGCAGAGTGCCCGAGACCGCCCGCGGCATCGCCCGCCGACCGGAGAACCGCTACGGAAACCGCCCGACGATGAAGGACGTCGCCGCGCGGGCCGGCGTGGGCCTGAAGACCGTCTCCCGCGTGGTGAACGGTGAGCCGGGCGTCACCCCGGACACCGAGCGCCGGGTGCAGGAGGCGATCGACGCGCTCGGCTTCCGGCGCAACGACAGCGCGCGGGTGCTGCGCAAGGGCCGTACCGCGAGCATCGGCCTCGTCCTGGAGGATCTCGCCGACCCGTTCTACGGCCCGCTCAGCCGGGCGGTGGAGGAGGTCTCCCGCGCCCACGGCTCGCTCCTGATCAACGGCTCCAGCGCCGAGGACCCGGACCGGGAGCAGGAGTTGGCGCTGGCGCTGTGCGCGCGCCGCGTCGACGGCCTGGTGATCATCCCGGCCGGTGACGACCACCGCTATCTGGAGCCCGAGATCAGGGCGGGCGTCGCCACGGTGTTCGTGGACCGCCCCGCCGGGCGGATCGACGCCGACGTCGTGCTGTCGGACAGCTTCGGCGGCGCCCGTGACGGCGTCGCGCACCTCATCGCGCACGGGCACCGCCGGATCGGGTTCATCGGCGACATGCCGCGCATCCACACGGCCGCCGAACGGCTGCGCGGTTACCGGGCGGCCATGGAGGACGCGGGCATACCGGTCGAGGAATCCTGGATGTCCCTGGGCGTCACCGACCCCGAGCGGGTGCGCAGGGCGGCCGAGGAGATGCTGTCCGGTCCGGCCCCGGTGACCGCGGTCTTCGCGGGCAACAACCGGGTGACCGTCACCGTCGTGAGGGTCCTCGCCGAGCACGCGCGGCGGGTCGCCCTCGTCGGGTTCGACGACTTCGAGCTGGCCGATCTGCTCCAGCCGGGCATCACGGTGATCTCCCAGGACCCCGCCCGGATGGGCCGGACCGCCGCCGAGCGGCTCTTCCAGCAGCTGGACGGTTCCCTCGTCGCCCCGGAACGCATCGAGCTCCCGACACGGCTGATCGCCCGCGGTTCGGGCGAACTGCCGCCCGAGGGCTGAGCCTTGGCCTCCCCCGACACCCGTACGCTGGAGGCGCTCGGCCTCGACGTGGCGCCCCGCGAGGACCCGCTGAGCTATCCGGGCGCCTGGCCCGAGGAGTCCGCGCTCCTGGACGGCAACCGCATGCTCCCCCTGGACAGGCTGCGCTTCGAGGACCGGGTCCCCGTGCTGTCGGTCGGTTCCAACGCCTGTCCCGCGCAGCTCGTGCACAAGATGGCGGAACACGGGGTGGAGTGCCGGGTGCCCATGGTCAAGGCCCGGGTGACGGGTGTGGGGATCGGGGTCTCCGCCCATGTCAGCCTGCTCGGCTATCTGTCCGCGTCGCCGTTCCGCTCCCCCGGCGCGACCCGCGACCTGTTCATCACCTGGCTCGACGAGGCGCAGCTCGCCGTGATCGACGCCAGCGAGGGCGCCGACTCGCCGACGGGGAACTTCCACCGCGCCGCCCTGCCCGCCGCCGACTTCCGTGTCGAGCTGGAGTCGGGCGAGGTCCTGGACACCGCCTGGATCTACGTCAACCGGTGGGGCGTGCTGCGTGACGGCGGTCCCGCACCGCGCGCCCATCCCGGCCGGCAGCGCCCGCTGCTCACCGAGATCCTCGCGGCGTCGGCCGAGTTGCGGGAGCTGTTCGGCACGACGCCCGACGAGTTCTGCGCCCGTGCGCGCGGCGACCGCGCCCTGTGCGCCCGAGGGCGGGAGCTGTTCGCGCAGAAGCGGTGGACGACGGCCTCGGGGCTGGAGCCGTATGTACGGCCGCATCCCCGGTCACGGCGGCCGACGGACCCTCAGCAGACCGGGAGGCCGGGCACCGCGGCGTCGTTGTCGCCGCCCTTGACGTAGACGACACTGACGAAGACGTCGCGGTTGCCGCTGTCGTCGTCGGTCTTGGCCCACCAGACGTTGGTCCACTGGCCGGAGGTCTCGCGGCGGCCCGTGTTCTGCTGGCAGAAGAAGTAGTTGGTGCCCGCCTTGAGGATGCCGACCTCGGTGCCGGCGGCGTCGTAGGACTTGGCGGTGGCCCACACGGTGCAGTTGTACTTGCCGCCGCCGATCGGGTGGCAGACGGGCTCCTCGCCGGACCCTCCTGAGGTGGTCCCGCCGGTCGTGTCGCCGCCGGTGGAGCCGCCCGAGGTGTCCGAGCCGCCCGTACCGCCGCCCGTCGTGCCGCCGCCGGCGTTCTTCGACGGGGAGGCGGACGGCTCGGTGTCCTTCTCGTCCTGCTTGGGCTTCTCGCTCGGGTCCGCGGTCTTCTCGTCGTCCTTCTTCTTGTCCTCGCGGTCGTCGGAGAGGTCGACCGTGCCCCGGCTGGGGCCCTCGGATGAGGGGGCGCCGGACGAGTCGGTGGGCGCGGGCCGGGCGCCCGTCCCGGTGCCGTCGTCGCGGTTCACGAGCGCGACCGTGGCTCCGGTGGCGGCCAGCACCACGAGGACGGCCACGGCGGCGAGCAGGCCGCGCCCCTTGCGGCGGCGGGGGCTGCCGGGGGCGGACACGGTGGTGACGGCCCCCGACGCGGCCACCTGGGGCTGCGCACCGGAGCCGGGGCCGCCGTCCGACGGGGACGCCCCGGTGGCCGGAGCACCGGCCTGCCGGGAGGCGCCGGTACCGGAGTGGCCGGCGGACTGCGCCGCCCCGGTCCCGGACCCCGGGATCGGCTGCGGCGGCCCGAAGCCGGCGCCAGGACCGGCACCCGCGCCCGCGGCCGCGAAGCCGCTGCCGGCGCCCGCCGTGGGCGGGCCGAAGCCCGGGGGCACCGAGGGGACGCTCCGCTCGGTCTGCTGTCTCGGCGGTGCGGCCGGGCCGCCGACCCCGCTGGCCGGCGTGTGGGTCGCGGCACCGGCGGCCACCGCCTCCAGCAGCTCGCGGGCCCGGGCCGCGTCCGGTCGGAGCTCCGGGCGCTTGTCCATCAGCTGGAGCAGGACGGGCGCGAGGGGGCCGGAACGCCGGGGCTCCGGGAGCGGTTCGGCGACGATCGCGGTCAGCGTCGACCAGGTGGACGTACGGCGGAACGGGGAGGTGCCCTCGACGGCCGCGTACAGGGTGGCTCCGAGCGCCCAGACGTCGGAGGCGGGGCCTGGGTCGTTGCCCTGGGCGCGCTCGGGGGCCAGGTAGTCGAGGGAGCCGACGAGTTCGCCGCTGCGGGTCAGATGGGTGGCGGAGCCGTCGTTCGGGTCCTCCATGGTGGCGATGCCGAAGTCGGTGAGGACGACCCGGCCGGAGCGGTCGAGGAGGATGTTGCCGGGCTTGACGTCGCGGTGGAGCACGCCGACCTGGTGGGCGGCGGCCAGCGCGTCCATCACCTTGGCGCCGATGGCGGCCGCCTCGCGCGGGTCGAGCAGGCCCCGGTCGCGCAGGACGTCGTCCAGGGAGGGACCGTCGACCAGTTCCATCACGATCAGCGGGCGGCCGTCGACCTCGGCGACGTCGTGCACGGCGATGACGCCGGGATGCCGGATACGGGCGGCGGCCCGGGCCTCGCGCTGCATCCGCAGCCCCAGGTCCGCGAGTTCGGGCGCGTCGGCGTCCGTGTAGGTGCGCAGTTCCTTGAGGGCGACCTCGCGGTGGAGCACCTCGTCCACGGCGCGCCAGACCACGCCCATCCCACCGCGACCGAGCTGCCGCACGATGCGGTACCGGCCGGCGAGGAGCCGTCCGACGCCGTCCGCCTGTTCGTTCGCCCCCGAAGACACCAGTGCCCCGTTCCTCTGAACACGTCAATGAGTGGGCGTACAGACTACGGTGCTTCGGGGACGGCTCGGACCAGCGGCGACGGCTGTCACAGGACCGCTACACGACCGGCCGGAATCAGTGGCCGGAAACAGTCAGGTCCGCCCTGCGGGGCGCTGTGAAGCCCTCCAGGTCCCCGCGGGTCAGTCCGGTCGCCCCGGCCACCTCGTCGATGTCGACGGCGCCGCAGTCGAGGCCGCGCAGCAGATAGCCGCTGAGGGCCTTGGCGGTGGCGGGCTCGTCCATGACGTCGCCGCCGGCGCGGTTGGCGTAGCGGGACAGACGGGCGGCGGCCTGTTCGTAGCCCTCGCGGTAGAAGGCGAAGACGGCCGCGTAGCGGGTCGGGAGGTGGCCGGGGTGCATGTCCCAGCCCTGGTAGTAGGCGCGGGCCAGGGCGCGGCGGGTGAGACCGTAGTGGAGGCGCCAGGCGGCGTGGACCTGTTCGGTCGGGCCGACCGGGAGGACGTTCGTCGAGCCGTCCGAGACGCGGACGCCGGTGCCCGCCGCGGCGACCTGCATGATCGCCTTGGCGTGGTCGGCGGCGGGGTGGTCGCTGGCTTGGTGGGCGGCGGAGACCCCGAGGCAGGCGCTGTAGTCGAAGGTGCCGTAGTGCAGTCCGGTGGCGCGGCCCTCGGCGGCGCCGATCATGCGGGCGACGGTGGCGGTGCCGTCGGCGGCGAGGATGGCCTGGCTGGTCTCGATCTGGATCTCGAAGCCGATCCGGCCGGGCGCGAGGCCCCGCGCCTTCTCGAAGGCCTCCAGCAGGCGGACCATGGCGGTGACCTGCTCGGGGTACGTCACCTTGGGCAGGGTCAGGACGAGTCCGTCGGGCAGGCCGCCGGCCTCCAGCAGGCCGGTGAGGAAGATGTCGAGGGTGCGGATGCCCCGGTCCCGGACGGGTGCCTCCATGCACTTCACGCGGATGCCCATGTACGGGGCGGCCGTGCCGTTCGCGTACGCCTGCGCCATCAGCCGGGCGACGCGGGCGGCGGCTTCGTCCTCCTCGGCGTCGGGGCGCGGCCCGTAGCCGTCCTCGAAGTCGACGCGGAGGTCCTCGACGGGCTCGCGTTCCAGCTTGGCGCGGACACGGTCGTACACGGGGTCGGCGAGGTGGTCGGGGAGGCCGAGGACGGCGGCGAAGGACGCGGCGTCGGGGGCGTGCGCGTCGAGGGCGGCGAGGGCCCGGTCGCCCCAGGTGCGGATGGTGTCGGCGGCGAACGCGTCGCCGGGGACGTAGACGGTGTGTACGGGCTGGCGGGTGCCGGGGTCGCCGGGGTAGCGGCGCTCCAGTTCCGCGTCGACGGGGGCGAGGAAGGCGCTGATCTCCTCGCTGACGGCGCCCGCGAGACTCGTCGCCACGTTCTCCTGCCGACCCTGCCCCATTCCGACCTCCATCTTCCGCTGTACGGAATCAGCAATCCGCATGACGAAGCTAATCGGGGACTTGGGCCGGGTCAACACCGTTCCGGCGTGGGATTCCCCATGCTTCCCCCTGGTCACCGCCATCTCACCGTCTTCTTCCGTATTCATTCGGCAAGCTTCATCCTGACTCCCAAGGGGAGGAGATCGCGTGCCGAACGAGGCCGGAGTGACACGCCGCCAGGGACTCAAGTCCGCGGCGGTGGCCGCCATCGCAGCACCTTTGCTCACCACGGCGGGCTCCACGCAGCCCGCCGTCGCCGGCGAGTATGCGGGCGCGTTGAACGTCATGACGTTCAACGTGCGCTTCGCGACCGTCGTCGACGACACGCCCCGCTGGTCGGACCGCCGACCGGTGATGCGTGCGCTGCTGCGCCGTGAGCGGCCCCACCTCATCGGCACCCAGGAGGGCCTCTACCAGCAACTGCGCATGATCGAGAAGGATCTCGGCGACCACTACGACTGGATCGGCACCGGTCGTGGGGGTGGCAGCAAGGACGAGTTCATGGCCATCTTCTATGACACCCGCCGGTTGGAGCCGATCGAGTTCGACCACTTCTGGCTGTCGGACACCCCGTACACGATCGCGTCCAACACCTGGGGCGCGGACTGGCTGCGGATGGTGACCTGGGTCCGCTTCGCCGATCTCGCCGACGGGGGGCGGGAGTTCTACGCCCTCAACACCCATCTCGACAGCGTCAGCCAGTACGCCCGCGAGCGGTCCGTCGGGCTCATCGGCAGGACGATCGCCGGGTGGGACCGGTCGTTGCCGGTCGTCGTCACCGGCGACTTCAACGCCGCCGCGCACGACAACCGGGTGTACGACGGGATGCTGGACCTCGGGCTCGTGGACGCCTGGGACGCGGCGGGCTCGCGCAGCGAGGCGTACGGCACCTACCACGGCTACCGGGGGCTCAGACCGGACGGGCGGCGCATCGACTGGATCCTCACCTCGCCCGGAGTGACCTGCAACTGGGCCGCGATGAACACCTTCTCGGTGGACGGCCTGTACCCGAGCGACCATCTGCCGGTGCAGGTTTCGCTGACCCTGGGATGACTCGGACCAGCGGAAAGGCCCCCGCGACCGGCGTGCGGTCGCGGGGGCCTCTCGGCGCCGGGAGGCTCAGCCCTTGCGGGCCTTGATCTCCTCGGTGAGCTGCGGGACGACGTCGAAGAGGTCGCCGACGACGCCGTAGTCGACGAGGTCGAAGATCGGGGCCTCGGCGTCCTTGTTGATCGCGACGATGGTCTTCGAGGTCTGCATACCGGCCCGGTGCTGGATCGCGCCGGAGATGCCGGAGGCGATGTACAGCTGCGGCGAGACCGACTTGCCGGTCTGGCCGACCTGGTTGGTGTGCGGGTACCAGCCGGCGTCCACGGCGGCGCGCGAGGCGCCGACGGCCGCGCCGAGGGAGTCGGCGAGGGACTCGATCAGCGCGAAGTTCTCCGCGCCGTTGACGCCGCGGCCACCGGAGACCACGATCGCGGCCTCGGTCAGCTCCGGACGCCCGGTCGACTCACGCGGGGTGCGGCCGGTGACCTTGGTGCCGGTGGCCTGGGCGGAGAAGGTGACGTCCAGCGCCTCGACCGCGCCGGCGGCCGGGGCGGCCTCCACGGCGGCCGAGTTCGGCTTGACCGTGATGACCGGGGTGCCCTTGGCGACCCGGGACTTGGTGGTGAAGGACGCGGCGAACACCGACTGCGTCGCGACCGGACCCTCGTCGCCGGCCTCCAGGTCGACGGCGTCGGTGATGATGCCCGAACCGATGCGCAGCGCGAGACGGGCGGCGATCTCCTTGCCCTCGGCGGAGGACGGGACCAGCACGGCGGCCGGGGAGACGGCGTCGTAGGCGGCCTGGAGGGCGTCGACCTTCGGCACGACGAGGTAGTCGGCGTACTCGGCGGCGTCGTGCGTGAGGACCTTGACCGCGCCGTGCTCGGCGAGCGTGGCGGCCGTGTCGGCGGCACCGGCACCCAGGGCGACGGCGACGGGCTCGCCGACGCGGCGGGCCAGGGTCAGCAGCTCCAGGGTGGGCTTGCGGACGGCACCGTCCACGTGGTCGACGTAGACGAGAACTTCAGCCATGGGAATGGTTCTCCTAGCGGAATTACGAAGTCTGAGGGGGCGTAAGGGAGTTGGGCTCGGCCGGACCGCAGGGGGCCGGGCCGGGCCGCGGGGGCCTTAGATGAACTTCTGGCCCGCGAGGAACTCAGCGAGCTGCTTGCCGCCCTCGCCCTCGTCCTTCACGATCGTGCCGGCGGTGCGCGCGGGACGCTCGGCCGCGGAGTCGACGACGGTGTAGGCGCCCTCCAGACCGACCTCCTCGGCCTCCAGGTCGAGGTCGGAGAGGTCCCAGGACTCCACCGGCTTCTTCTTGGCCGCCATGATGCCCTTGAACGACGGGTAACGGGCCTCGCCCGACTGGTCGGTCACGGAGACCACGGCCGGCAGGGACGCCTCGAGCTGCTCCGAGGCGGCGTCGCCGTCACGGCGGCCCTTGACCACACCGTCCTCGACGGACACCTCGGACAGCAGCGTCACCTGCGGCACGCCCAGACGCTCGGCCAGCAGGGCCGGGACGACGCCCATGGTGCCGTCGGTGGAGGCCATGCCGGAGATCACCAGGTCGTAGCCGGCCTTCTCGATCGCCTTGGCCAGCACCAGGGAGGTGCCGATGGCGTCGGTGCCGTGCAGGTCGTCGTCCTCGACGTGGATCGCCTTGTCCGCGCCCATCGACAGCGCCTTGCGCAGCGCGTCCTTGGCGTCCTCGGGGCCCACGGTCAGCACGGTGATCTCGGCGTCGTCGGCGTCCTCGGCGATCTGCAGCGCCTGCTCGACGGCGTACTCGTCCAGCTCGGAGAGCAGACCGTCCACGTCGTCGCGGTCGACGGTCAGGTCATCGGCGAAGTGCCGGTCGCCAGTGGCGTCGGGCACGTACTTCACAGTGACAACGATCCTCAAGCTCACGCCGGCTCTCCTACTGCATCGTCATTTCTGGGCTGCCTGCTATGGAGGCAGCATAGGCGCCTGAAGCGGCCGATCCCCATCGGGGCGACCTGCGCTCCGGTCGGAATATTACTCGCCAGTACGACGCCTACCGTCCCGCATCTCATCCCCGCTAAGCAAGCGCTTTGAACTGTGAGGTAGGCAACCCTGCGTAATCGGCCGGGAAGCGGCGGGAAACCGTGCCGCCCCGTTCGCCCGTCCCGTTCGGCCGCGCGGCTCAGTCGCGCAGGCCGCTGAAGCGTCCCTGGTGGTAGAGCAGCGGCCGCCCCGTGCCCGACGGGTCGCCGAGGACGACCTCGGCGAGGACGATCCGGTGATCGCCCGCCGGGACCCGGGCCACCACCCGGCAGACCAGCCAGGCCAGCACGTCGTCGAGGACGGGAACACCCTCGGGGCCGCTGCGCCATTCGGTGGGCGGCCCGAAGCGGTCGGCGCCGCTGCGGGCGAAGGTGGCGGCCAGTTCCCGCTGGTGCTCGCCGAGTATGTGCACGCCGACGTGCTCCGCCTCGGAGATCGCCGGCCAGCTGGAGGCGCCGGTGCCGATGCCGAAGGAGAGCAGCGGGGGCTCGGCGGAGACCGAGGTGAGGGAGGTGGCTGTGAAGCCGACCGGACCCGTGGCGCCCTGAGCGGTGATCACGGCGACCCCGGCCGCGTGCCGCCGGAAGACGGAGCGCAGGAGGTCGGGGGAGGCGAGCCGGGGGGTTCCGAGGCCGGAGGTGGCCGTCATGGGAGATGTCCTTCTGGTGGAGTCGGCGAGCTGGGTCCGTGGCTGCTCAACAGCCCGGACAGCGCGAACTCGCCGTGCGGACCAGGTCCACATGGACACGCTCGAAGAGAAGGGGTTCCCGCGGCATGCCGTCAGACTGGCGATACCTGACGCGTACAGTCAAGCGGGTCCCGTCATCCGGAAGGTGCGTCACGGGCCACTCCCCTCACACGGCTTCTCCGAGCGCGGCGATCACATCGGCCTTGCGCGGCTGTCCCGCGGCCCGCCGTACGATCCGGCCGTCCGCGTCGAGGACGAGCACGGTCGGGGTCTTGAGGATGTCGAGCCGGCGGACCAGGTCGAGGTGGTGCTCGGCGTCGATCTCCACATGGGCGACGCCCGGGACCATCGCGGCGACCTCGGCGAGCACCCTGCGGGTGGCCCGGCAGGGGGCGCAGAAGGCACTGGAGAACTGCACGAGCGTGGCCCGTTCGCCGAGCGCCTCCCCCAACGCGGCGGCGTCCAGCCGCTTCCCGCCGTCCCGCACGCGCACTCCGACCCTCCCGCTCCGCCGCCGCTGCAGCACTCCGTAGGCGCTCGCCGCGGCAAGCACCAGTACGCACACCACCAGTCCGGTCACAGGGTGCTTCAGCGTTCATGAGACTGCAAAGATTCCCGGCCCCGCGAAGAGATTGGCTTGCGGAATGCTTGACGCATGGACATCGATGTGAGGGGCCCGCGCTTCGGCGCGGCCGTGACGGCGGTCGTGCTGGCCGCCGTGCTGATCAGTGGCAGCGCCTGGCTGCTGGCCTGGCAGACGTTCGCCTTCGCGCTGGGCGCCGCGGGCGGGGTCGGCCGTTCGCCGTACGGCTGGGTCTTCCGCCGGTTGGTGCGGCCGCGGATCGGGCCGCCGACGGAGTTCGAGTCGCCCCAGCCGCCGCGGTTCGCGCAGACCGTCGGCCTGGTGTTCGCCCTTGCGGGGCTGGCCGGGTTCACCCTGGGCCCGGAGTGGCTGGGGCTCGCGGCGACCGGGGCGGCGCTCGCGGCGGCGTTCCTCAACGCGGTGTTCGGCTACTGCCTGGGGTGCGAGATGTACCTTCTCGTGCGCCGGGTGACGGTGCGCGCCGGGTGACCGCGGGGTGAAGCCCGGGCGTGGTCCGTACGGCCGACGTGACGAGAATCTCGCCCTTCACCGGCACCAGGGCTGGCTACTCGTGCGTTCTTGGGGCACGATCTGCGACAGGCCGTAAACCTACGGCAGCGTAACTTTTCCGCCGGGATCCCCCTTCCCAGGCAGAGAGAAGGGTCCACTCCGTCCATGGCAGAGCTTGTCTACCGTCCCGCGATCGGTCTCGCCCTCACCCTGTTCAAGGCATGGGACCTGAAGATCGACTGCAAAGGGTCGGAGAACATCCCGCGCTCGGGCGGCGCCGTACTGGTGAGCAATCACATCAGCTATCTGGACTTCATCTTCGACGGTCTGGCCGCTCTGCCGCAGAAGCGGCTGGTGCGCTTCATGGCCAAGGAGTCGGTCTTCCGGCACAAGATCTCCGGCCCGTTGATGCGCAACATGCGGCACATCCCGGTGGACCGCGCGCAGGGCGAGGCGGCCTACGCGCACGCGCTGGACTCGCTGCGCTCGGGGGAGATCGTCGGCGTCTTCCCCGAGGCCACCATCTCGCAGTCGTTCACCCTGAAGAGCTTCAAGTCGGGTGCCGCGCGGCTGGCCCAGGAGGCCGGTGTCCCACTGATCCCGATGGCGGTGTGGGGCACGCAGCGGCTGTGGACCAAGGGCCACCCGCGCAACTTCAAGCGCAGCCACATCCCGATCACCATCCGGGTCGGCGAGGCGATAGAGGCGTCCAAGGACAAGTACGCCGGTGCGATCACCCGGCAACTGCGCGAGCGTGTGCAGGAGTTGCTGGAGGCCGCGCAGCGTGCCTACCCGGTGCGCCCCAAAGGCCCGGACGACACCTGGTGGATGCCGGCCCATCTCGGCGGTACGGCCCCGACGCCGGAGCAGGTCCGCGAGGCCGAGGCCCGCTGACCCGGCCTACAGCCCCGTGGGCAGCGTCTCCCAGAGCCGCGTCCGGTCGGGCGCGGCTCTGAGCGCGCCCATGACGGCCGGGTGCGGCGCGGTGTGGAGGACCGGGTAGTCCCGCTCGCCGGCCTCCGGGTCGGGAACCCATGCCAGCCGTTCCCCCGTGAGCGAGAACCGGGCGTCAACGCCCGGTTTGTTGCCCCGGGGGTCCTGCCGGTGCCAGCCCCCGTCGAAGCGCACGGCGACCAGGCCGTGCACGGCGTGCCCGGCCCCGTCGTCGTGCGCCAGGCGCTGGTAGCACAGGGCCGTCGGGATGTCCTCGGCGCGCAGCAGGGCGGTCAGCGCGTGTGCCTTGGCGTAGCAGATCCCGGTGCCCTGCTCCAGGACGTCCGAGGCACGCCAGGTGACCCGCGGGTCACCGGCGTCCGCCGAGTGCGGGATGGTGTCGCGCACGTACTCGAAGGCCAACCGTGCATAGTCATACGAGTCGGCCGCCTGTCGAGCCAGCCGCGCGGCGGTCGCACGCACCAACGGGTGATGGTGGTCGATGACGTCGTCGGCGACCAAGTAGGCGGACAGGTCAGAGGTTTCCTGGATCAGCTCCATGCCCGCAGAGCATAGAAATACGATCACCCGAGAGTCAATGCATTTTCGGGTGACCGTATATCTATGCAGTCGCTGCCGTCTCGGTGAAGGCGCCGCTCAGCGGGCCATCTCCTCCTTCAGCGCCGCCAGGAACCGGTCGACGTCGTCCTCGGTCGTGTCGAAGGAGCACATCCAGCGGACAACGCCCGCGGCCTCGTCCCAGAAGTAGAAGCGAAACCGCTTCTGCAGACGCTCGCTCACCTCGTGCGGCAGCCGGGCGAAGACCCCGTTGGCCTGGACCGGGTACAGCACCTCCACGCCATGGACCGCGCGGACGCCCTCGGCGAGGCGCTGGGCCATCTCGTTGGAGTGGCGGGCGTTGCGCAGCCACAGGTCCTTGGCGAGCAGCGCCTCCAACTGCACGGAGACGAAACGCATCTTGGAGGCGAGCTGCATGGACAGCTTCCGCAGGTGCTTCATCCGCCGGACGGCGTCCTGGTTGAGGACGACGACGGCCTCGCCGAACATCGCGCCGTTCTTCGTGCCGCCCAGGGACAGGATGTCCACGCCGACGGCGTCCGTGAACGTCCGCATCGGCACGTCCAGGGAGGCGGCCGCGTTGGCTATCCGGGAGCCGTCCAGATGCACCTTCATGCCGTGCGCGTGGGCGTGCTCGCAGATCGCTCGGATCTCCTGGGGCGTGTAGAGCGTGCCCAGTTCCGTGCTCTGGGTGATCGAGACGACCTGCGGCATCGCCCGGTGCTCGTCCTCCCAGCCGTACGCCTGCCGGTCGATCAGCTCGGGGGTGAGCTTGCCGTCGGGGGTGGGCACGGTGAGCAGCTTCAGGCCGCCGATCCGCTCCGGCGCACCGCACTCGTCGACGTTGATGTGGGCGCTCTCGGCGCAGATCACCGCGCCCCAGCGGTCGGTGACCGCCTGGAGCGCGACGACGTTGGCGCCGGTGCCGTTGAAGACCGGGAACGCCTCGGCGGTGGCGCCGAAGTGGCTGCGGATGATCCGCTGGAGGTTCTCGGTGTAGTCGTCCTCGCCGTACGCGACCTGGTGCCCGCCGTTGGCCAGGGCCAGGGCGGCCAACACCTCGGGGTGGACCCCCGCGTAGTTGTCGCTGGCGAAGCCGCGGACCTCCGGGTCGTGATGGCGTCGTGCGTCGGTCCTGGGTGGATTCACGGCTTCTCGGTGAGCCACAGACGGTTCCCGTTCACTTCGGCGGCGGGCTTCTCCCATACGTCGACGATGGCCTCGGCCAGCTCCTTGACGTCGGTGAACCCCGCGAACTTCGCGTTGGGGCGGTCAGCGCGCATCGCGTCGTGCACCAACGCCTTGACCACCAGGATGGCAGCCGCGGACGTCGGGCCCTCCGGGCCCCCGGCCTTGCGGAAGTAGTCCGCCATGGCCAGCGTCCACGCCTCGGCGGCGGCCTTGGCGGAGGCGTACGCGGCGTTGCCCGCGGTGGGCTTGCTGGCGCCGGCCGCGCTGATCAGCAGGTACCGGCCGCGGTCGCTGCGCTGGAGCGCCTCGTGGAAGGCCAGGGAGGTGTGCTGCACGGTGCGGATGAGCAGCATCTCCAAGAAGTCCCAGTCGTCGAGGCTGGTCCGGGTGAAGGTCTCACTGCCGCGCCAGCCGCCGACGAGGTGGACGAGGCCGTCGACCCGGCCGAAGTCCTTCTCGACGCGCGTCGCCCAGTCACGGGTCGACTTGAGGTCCAGCAGATCGACCGTGTCGCCGACGACGGTGGCCCCGCCGTGGGCGTAGCGGGCCGCGTCCACCGCCTCGGACAGGCGCTCCGCGTCATTGTCGGAGCCGACGACGATCGCGCCGGCCTCGGCGAGCCGCAGCAGCGTCGCGCGTCCCGCGGGCCCGCCCGCGCCCGCCACCGCGATCACCGCGCCGCTCAGTGCTCCGTTGCCGTTCCCCATGGTCTTCGCCTCCTGAGCCGCCACTGTGGCCTCTGCGGATCGGGCGCTCACGCGGCGGCCCGCTCGGCGTTCGCCGCGGTGATGCCCTTGGTGGAGGCGATCACGGTCTTGAGCTTCTTGGCGAGCGCCTCATAGAACATGCTGAGCGGAAACTCGTCCGGAAGCACGTCGTCGACGAGTTTGCGCGGCGGCTGCGTCAGATCCAGGGCGTCGGGACCCTTGGCCCAGCGGGAGCCGGGGTGGGGGGCGAGGTAGGTGGAGACCAGCTCGTAGCCGGCGAACCAGTGGACCAGCTTCGGGCGGTCGATGCCGTCGCGGTAGAGCTTCTCGATCTCCGCGCACAGCTCGTTGGTGACCTGCGGGGCGCGCTGCCAGTCGATGAACAGCTTGTTGTCGGTCCAGCGGACGACGTCGTGCTTGTGCAGGTAGGCGAAGAGGAGCTGGCCGCCGAGACCGTCGTAGTTGCGCACCCGCTCACCGGTGACGGGGAAACGGAACATCCGGTCGAAGAGCACCGCGTACTGCACGTCACGGGCCTGCGGGACGCCGTCGGCCTCCAGCTTCACGGCCTCCTTGAAGGCGGTGAGGTCGCAGCGCAGCTCTTCGAGGCCGTACATCCAGAACGGCTGGCGCTGCTTGATCATGAAGGGGTCGAACGGCAGGTCACCGTGGCTGTGGGTGCGGTCGTGGACCATGTCCCACAGGACGAACGCCTCCTCGCAGCGCTTCTGGTCGTGGACCATCGCGGCGATGTCCTCGGGCAGCTCCAGGCCGAGGATGTCGACGGCGGCGTCGGTCACCCGGCGGAAGCGGGCGGCCTCGCGATCGCAGAAGATACCGCCCCAGGAGAATCGTTCCGGCGCCTCGCGGACGGCGATCGTCTCGGGGAAGAGGACGGCGGAGTTGGTGTCGTAGCCGGCCGTGAAGTCCTCGAACTTGATGCCGCAGAACAGCGGGTTGTCGTAGCGGGTGCGCTCCAGTTCGGCCAGCCAGTCGGGCCAGACCATGCGCAGTACGACCGCTTCGAGGTTGCGGTCGGGGTTGCCGTTCTGCGTGTACATCGGGAAGACGACCAGGTGCTGGAGGCCGTCCCGGCGGTCGGCGGCCGGCTGGAAGGCCAGCAGCGAGTCGAGGAAGTCGGGCACCTCGAAGCCGCCCTCGGCCCACCGGCGCAGGTCCTTGACGAGCGCCTGGTGGTACGCCGCGTCGTGCGGCAGCAGCGAGGAGAGCTCCTCCACGGCGCCGATGACGTCCCGGACGGCCTGCTCGGCGTCCGCAGCGCCGGGAGCGCCCTCGGCGTCGAAGTCGATCGAGCCGTCCTTGGACTGCCATGGCCGGATCCGCTCCACGGCATCCTTGAGCACGGGCCAGGCCGGGTGCTCCACCACCCTACCGACCGGAGGAACCGCGCCCTCCGCACCCACCTGCACAAGAATTTCCGTCATGACCCATCCTCCACGGGAGAACCTTTCGTACGGACACCGTATGTAGGGAAGCTTGTCTCCCGCAAGGTCGATCACCTGACCACGCCGGAAATCCTCCGCCACTCCCCCTACCTAACCGCTGAATCTCCTGCCACACGCGTTTCAGATCACAGTTTGTACGAGGCGATCGGCCATGGGGGTCGTCGGAGTCAACGCGTACCGGACTCGCCCACTCAGGGATGACCCGGTTCGCGCGGACACGCGAGGAAACGGTCCTGTTTTCCTGGCTGACACGGCCTGGGACGGCTCGAAAGGGCTTGTGCACGTACGGATGCATCGCGGGGCGGGACGACTACGCTGCGGCCCAGCCGCGTGCGGTCCCCTCCCGGTCACGCGGCCCGAGCCGCCGTCGACGGAAGCGAGTCCACCTTGAACTTCCTCACCATCGGTCACCGCGGAGTCATGGGTGTCGAACCCGAGAACACCCTGCGTTCCTTCGTCGCCGCCGATCGCGCGGGCCTCGACGTCATCGAACTCGATCTGCATCTGAGCAAGGACGGCGCGCTGGTCGTCATGCACGACGCCGATGTGGACCGGACGACCGACGGCACGGGCCCCATCGCCGACAAGACCCTCGCCGAGCTGCGCGCCCTGGACGCGGGCCGCGGCGAGCGGATCCCCACCTTCGAGGAGGTGCTCGACGCCGTACGGGCGCCGTTGCAGGCCGAGATCAAGGACACGGCGGCGGCGCGCGCCCTCGCCGAGGTCATGCACCGCCGCGACCTGGTCGGACGGGTCGAGGTGCTGTCCTTCCACGACGAGGCGGTCGCCGAGATCGCCCGGCTCGTCCCCGGGGTGCGCACCGCGCTGGTCGCCAGCCGGTACGGCCTGGACGTCGTGGACCGGGCGGTGGCGGTGGGCGCCTCCACCCTGGTCCTGAACATCCGGCGGCTCACCCTGGAGGTCGTCGAGCAAGCCCGCAAGGCGAATCTGCGCGTCATCGGCTGGGTGGTGAACACCCAGGACCATCTGCGGCTGGTCCGCGCGCTGCAACTGGACGGCGCGACCACGGACTACCCGGACATCAAGCGCACCGGCCGCTTCACGGCGTGACCGGCCGCCCCAGCTCCTTCGCCAGCAGTTCGAAGCGCAGGTCGTCCCGCAGCGGGATACCGAAGCGCTCGTCGCCGTACGGGAACGGGGTCATGCGTCCCGTACGGCGGTAGCCGCGCCGCTCGTACCAGGCGATGAGGTCGTCCCGTACGGAGATCACGGTCATGTGCATCTCCGCGGCGGCCCAGGTCTCGACCGCGATCCGCTCGGCCTCGGCGATGATCGTCTTGCCGAGGCCGGCGCCCTGGAGCGCCGGGCTCACCGCGAACATCCCGAAGTAGACGTGGTCGCCGCGGTGTTCGAGCTGGCAGCAGGCGACGACCGTGCCGTCCCGCTCCACGGTGAGCAGTCGGCTGTCGGGCGACTTGATGACCTCCAGGACGCCCTGCGGGTCGGTGCGCTGCCCTTCGAGGATGTCCGCCTCCGTGGTCCAGCCGGCCCGGCTGGAGTCCCCCCGGTACGCCGACTCGATCAGCGCGACGAGGACGTCCACGTCGACGTCGGTGGCATCACGGAAGGTCAGGCCGGTGGCGGTGTCCATGGGCGCTCCTGACGGATCTGACTGCGGCGCGGGCACGCCGAAGCGTAGTCCTCCGCCCACTAGGCTCCGGCGGCATGGTCCACGTATTGAGCAGCCGTACCCTCCTGCGCCCCACCGATCCCGAGCGCTCGCGTGTCTTCTACGGCGAGAAGCTGGGACTTCCCGTGTACCGCGAGTTCGGCACGGGCGACCACCGGGGCGTCGTGTACTTCCTCGGCGGCGGATTCCTGGAGGTCGCCGGGCGCTCCGACACCCCGCCCTCGCCCGCGCTGAAGCTGTGGCTCCAGGTGGCGGACGTGACGGCGGCGCACGAGGAGTTGGTGGCCGCCGGGGTGGAGGTGCGACGGCCGCCGGTGAAGGAGCCGTGGGGGCTGGTCGAGATGTGGATCGCCGACCCGGACGGTACGGAGATCGTGCTGGTGGAGATCCCCGCGGACCATCCGCTGCGGTACCGGCCCGGTATCTGACCGGCCCGGCGTCTGGCCGGCCCGGCGTCCGATCGGCCCGGCGTCCGATCGGCCCGGCGTCCGATCGGCCCGGCGTCCGATCGGTCCGGCGTCTGATCGGCCCGGCGTCCGGCCGGCCTGGTGGCGTGCCCGTACTCCCGGTGGCCGGGGGCCGGGGTGCGGGCATAGCGTTCTGGTGGGGGCCGTCCCTTCCACGAGGAGAGCCATGAAGCTCGACAGGCCGGTGACCGGCGGGCCCTGCTGGACCGAACTGGGGACCAGTGATCTGGAGGCGGCCAAGCGGTTCTACACCGAGCTGTTCGGATGGCGCCCGGAGACCGACCCGCGCCAGGAGGCCGGCGGGTACACGGTGGCGCACTTGGGCGACGCCGCCGTCGCCGCCCTCGCGCCGCTGTACCAGGAGGGGCAGCCGGTGGCCTGGAACGTGTCGTTCGCGGTGACCGACGCGGACGCCGCGGTGGAGTCCGTACGGGCGGCCGGCGGATCGATCGTCCTGGAACCCATGGACGTCTTCGACATCGGACGGTTCGCGGTGGCGTTCGACCCGGGCGGCGCGGCCTTCCAGCTCTGGGAGGCCCGCACCTTCCCCGGAGCCGGTCTGTTCAACGCGCCCGGCTCCCTCGGCTGGGTGGAGCTGCTGACCCGGGCGCCGGAGGGGGCCGAGACCTTCTACACGACCGTGTTCGGCTGGACCGTGCACGCCTCCGGGCAGTACACGCAGTGGGGCATCGACGGCGCCGACTTCGGCGGCATGATCACCATGGACGAGAAGTTCCCGCACGAGGTGCCCTCGCACTGGCTTCCCTACTTCGCCGTCGAGGACGTGGACGACACCGCCCGGATCGCCGTGGACGCCGGGGGCACCGTCCTCATGGAACCGACCACCGTCCCGGACGGCCCGCGCATCGCCGTGCTGCGGGATCCGCAGGGCGCCATGTTCGGCGTGTACCTGAGGGACGAGGAGCGCTGAGCGCCGGCGGACGCGGTCGGTCCGCGCGTGCGGCGGCCACGGCAGCGGGGTGACGGGTCCGGCGCCTGCGCGCGTCAGGCGCGGGGCAGACCGAGCCTGCCCTCCAGCTGGATCAGCAACTCGCCCAGGAGCCCAGCCAGTTCGCGGCGGTCGTCGGTGCCGACACCGGAGAGCACGTTCGTCTCGTAGGCCAGTTGCTCCGGCAGGACGGTGTCCACGAGGTCACGGCCGGCGTCGGTGAGGCGGACGTGGGCGACGCGCCGGTCCCGGGCGTCCCCGCGCCGCTCCACCAGTCCGCGCGCGCCGAGCAGCTTGAGGCGCTTGGTGACGGCGGCGCCGGAGGCGAACGTCTCGCGGGCGATCTCACTGGGCGTCAGCTCATGGCCCGTGCGGCGCAGGGTGCCGAGGACGTCGAACTCCGGACGGGTGAGCCCGGCACGGCGCAGCGGGGCGTCCTCGGCCTGCTGGAGGAGGGCGGCGCAGCGGTTCACCCGGCCGATGATCTCCATCGGTCCGGTGTCGAGACCGGGGTGCACCGTCTGCCACTGACGCACCACCTTGGCGACCGTGTCCCCGAGAGCCGCGCCGCTCCCCGTCGCCGCCCGCCCGTTGCCTGCCGTCATGCCGGTGCGCCCTCCGAAGCGTGGAAACCGTGCTGTCGTGCCTCGCCGTGAGCGTACGGCGTCCGGCCCGCCGGACGCGGTCACCCGCTCCGACGGCGGGGCGCGCCGCGTCACCGCTCGGAGCAGCCCCGTCCGGGCCCGGGTGCACCCCGCGCGCTCCCCCGGATACACCCGTGCGCTCGTCTGCGCGCCACCGGGCAGGGGCATGCCCTGACCGACTGGTCGACCTCGCGGTCATCACCGTTCGACGCCGTCGAGCATGGAGGTGCACGGTGCACGGACCGGCTTCGCCCGGCTGGCTGCTGGTCGCGCTGTGCGCGCTGACCGGTGGGTACTGCCTGCTGCGGATGCGCAGCGCCGTCGAGGAGCAGCGCAGGGCCGCGGGCGGTGAGGCCCTCATGGGGTTCGGGATGGCCGCGATGGCCGTACCCGCCGCGGCGGCGGAGCCCCCGCGCTGGGCCTGGGCCGTCTACGCCGTCGTGTTCGGCGCCGCCGGGCTGCGCGCGCTGTGGGCGGCCCGCACGAGCCCGCACCATCTGCACCATCTGGTGGGCGCCGTCGCGATGGTCTACATGGCCGTGGTGATGGCGGCCTCCCCCGGCGGCCACGGCGGCCACGGAAGCACCGGTTCGCCGCTGCTGACCGGGACGCTCCTGCTGTACTTCGCCGCCTATGTGCTGTGGGCGGGGCTGCGGCTGATGCCGGTGAACGCCTCCGACAGCGGGGGCGAGGTCAGCGGCGGAGCCGGGCGCAGGGGCGGAGCCGTGGGCGGGGGCGTGGCACGGCGGGGGATCGGGTGGGGCGATCGGCCCGAGCTGGCGCGGGCCTGCCGGCTGTCGATGGGCATCGGAATGTTCGCCATGCTGCTCACGGTGTGATCACACCGTGGTCTGTGTCACTTGGGCCGCTCGGCCCATGTCGTCGCGGCCCGTCCCGCTCATAGGCTTCGCCCATGATGGTCCCCGCGGCGTTGTTGCTGCTCGGCGCCCTGACCGCCGTCCTCGCCCCGCGACTGCTGGCCCGGGCGGACTGGCCGGACCGTGAGCCGGTGGTCGCGCTGTGGGTGTGGCAGTGCGTCGTGGCGGCCGTCCTGCTGTGCTGCGCGCTGTCGATGGCGCTGAGCGCGGCCGCCGCCTGGACGGCGGTGCGCGGACCGCTGTTCGCGCCCGCGCCGAACGGCGTGGTCGAGGCGTACGCGCTGGGCACCGGCGGCTCCTGGGCGGCGGTCACCGCGGTCGCGCTGGCGTGCGGCGGCGCGTGGACCGGGGCGATGCTGGTCGGCGAGGTCGCGCTGGCCCGGCGGCACCGGCGGCGGAGGGAGGCGGAGATCCTGCGCCGCGCCCCGCTGTTGCCGGGCGAGGAGCCGGGGGCCGACCGGCTCGTGGTGGTGGAGGGCGAGCGTCCGGACGCCTGGTGGCTGCCCGGCTCGGCGCCCCGACTGGTCATCACCACCGCCGCGTTGCGCCGGCTGAATGGGCGGCAGGTGGACGCGGTGCTCGCCCACGAACAGGGGCACGCGCGGGCCCGGCACGACTGGCTGCTGCACTGCTCGGCGGCGCTGGCGGGCGGCTTCCCGAGGGTGCCGGTGTTCGCCGCGTTCCGCGACGAGATGCACCGTCTGGTAGAACTCGCCGCCGACGACACCGCCTCCCGCCGCCACGGACGCCTCACCACCGCCCTCGCGCTCGTCGGGCTCAACGAGGACCGGGGCGTGTTCGGGCCCTGCTCGGCGCCCGAGGACCATGTCCCGCGGCGCGTCCACCGGCTGCTCGCTCCCCCGGACCGGCTCACACCCGCGCGTCGGCTGCGACTGACCGCGGGCGCCACCCTGCTGCCCGCGCTGCCCGTCCTGGTGGCTTTCGTACCGGGGTTGCGGGCACTCGGTTAACCGTGACCCGGCAAAGAACGAACAAAGGACAACCCAAGAACAACGCTCGACGCACCGCCTGTGCTCCGGTCGCGGCGCGTGACAGTGATCTCACGCCACGGCGTTGGCACGGAGCCCCACGGGTCGGCGAGGATCGCTCCATGCACACCCCCACCGTCGACTCGCCGCCCCACCGGCCGTCGACCACCCGCACCGCCCGCGTCGCCGCGGCCCTCGCGGCGCCCTCCGTCCTGCTGCTCGTCCTGGTCGCGCTCTCCTGGGCGCCGCTGATGTCCCTGGACGGGAGCATCGCGGACACCACCCACAGATGGGCCGTCGCCGAGCCCGGAGTCACCCATGCCTTCCGGATCCTGACGGACTGGGTGTGGGATCCGGTGACGATGCGCCTCCTGTGCGCGGCCGCCGCGGTCTGGCTGGTGTGGCGCCACCGGCAGTGGTGGCTCGCGATCTGGCTCGCCGTCACCTGTGCGGTGGGCACGGCGGTCCAGCAGGGCCTGAAGGCCGCCGTCGGCCGGGAGCGGCCCGCGTGGCCCGACCCCGTGGACTCCGCCCACTACGCCGCCTTCCCGTCGGGCCACGCCATGACGGCGACCGTGGTGTGCGGTCTGCTGCTGTGGCTCCTCCATCTGTACGGCGCGGGACGCGTCGTCACACGGATCGCGCTGGCGGTGTCCGTGGTGTCGGTCCTCGGCGTGGGCCTGACCAGGATCTGGCTGGGCGTGCACTGGGCGTCGGACGTGGTGGGCGGCTGGCTGCTGGGCGCGCTGACCGTGGCGCTCGCGGTGCTGGCGTACGAGAAGTGGGGCGCGCCGAGGCGTACTTGACCGGTCCCGGGCCACCGCGAAGGATCGCCGTCATGACGATCAAAGGCGTGCTGTTCGACTTCTCCGGAACGCTCTTTCGTATCGAGTCCGCGGAGTCCTGGCTGCGCGCGGTGCTCGCGGACACCGAAACCGACCTGTCCGAACCGGAGCTGGTCCGCACCGCCGAGGCGCTGGAGCGGGCGGGCGCGCTGCCCGGCGGGGCGGCCCCGGTGGAGGCGCCGACCGGCGGCCTGGGCGAGCTGTGGGCGGTCCGGGACCGTAGCGCCGAGCAGCACCGGTCCGCGTACACAGGGTTGTCCCGGCTGGTGACCCTGCCCGACCCCGCGCTCCACGACGCGCTGTACGACCGCCATATGACGCCGTCCGCGTGGCGCCCGTACCCGGACGCCGCCGAGGTGCTCACCGGGCTGCGGGAGCGGGGGCTGGCGATCGGCGTGGTGAGCAACATCGGCTGGGACGTGCGGCCGGTCTTCCGCGCGCACGGTCTCGACCCGTACGTGGACACCTACGTCCTGTCGTACGAGCACGGCATCCAGAAGCCGGACCCGCGGCTGTTCGCGGTGGCCTGCGAGGCGCTCGGGGTCGACGCGCAGGACGTGGTGATGGTCGGCGACGACCGGCGGGCCGACGGCGGCGCGGCGGCCCTCGGCTGCGCGGTGCACTTCGTGGACCACCTGCCGGCGGACAGCCGGCCGGACGGACTGCGGCCCGTGCTGGGCCTGGTGGACTGACGACGCCGTCCGGTCGCCGCTCCGGGGCGGGACCCGGCGTCCGGCTCGCCGACACCGGTCGTCCTCGCCTTCACCGGCCGCCCGCTGTCCTTCCCGGACCGTCCCCCGTGCGGCCCGGGACGGACAGCGGCCGGGAAGGAGCACGCAGGGTGTCCGCCCGGAAGCGTTGAGTATAGTTGGCTGGCAGCCAGTCAACGCAGGAGTTACAGGATGTCCCCGCGCAGCGCCTCGGTCAATGAAGAGTTGCGTCGGCGTTCCCGGGAGCGACTGCTGCAGGCCGCGGTCGAGTTGGTGGACGAACGGGGCTACGAGGCCACGACGCTCGGGGACATCGCGGACCGCGCGGGATCGGCGCGGGGCCTGGTGTCGTACTACTTCCCCGGCAAGCGCCAGTTGGTCCAGTCGGCGGTGCACCGGCTGATGCACCGGACGCTGGAGGAGGCGCTGGAGAGGGAGCCGCGCAGCGAGGACGGGCGGGAGCGGATGGCGCGGGCGGTCGACGCGATCCTGCGACTGGCCCTCGACCGGCCCGTGCTGATGCGCCAGCACATGGCGGGGTTGCTCCAGGCGCCCGAGGGGTTCGTGCAGTGCCCCGAGCAACGGCGGCTGGGCGAACTGCTGCGGGACACGGTGACCCGGCACGGCTCGGCGGACCCGGACGCCGACTACCCGCTGCTGCGGGCCCTGTTGATGGGCGCCGTGTACGCGATGGTGCTGCCGAACGCGCCGTTGCCCGTCACCACCCTGCGCGCGGAGCTGTTCCGGCGCTACGGGCTCGACTGGGAGTCGGGTGTCCCGCCGGCCCCCGAGGGGACCGGCGGGACGTACGACAGGGATCTGTCGCGTTTCTTCGCCACCTGACGGTGTCGGTCCGGCGTCCTACCAGCCGAAGTCGAAGTAGTCCGGCTGCGTCTGCACGTTCAGCTCACGCTGGTGGACCCAGCGGGCGGGGTCCGTGCGCCGGTCGTCGATCCTCAGGACGTCGAATCCCTTGACCATGTCGTTCGAGTAGATGTGGCCGTTGTAGTAGTACGCCGACCAGGCACCGCCGCCGACCAGCGTGTCCGTGGAGATGGGGCCGCGCTCGAAGTAGGCGATCTCCTTGGGGTTGGCGGAGTCGGTGAAGTCCCAGACGGACACACCGCCCTGGTACCAGGCCTGGACCATGATGTCCTTGCCCTTGACCGGGATCAGCGAGCCGTTGTGGGCGACGCAGTTCTCGGTGTTCGCCTGGTGGCGGGGGATCTTGTAGTAGCTCTTGAAGACGAGCTTGCGGTGATCGCCCCTGCCGACGATGTCGTAGATGCCGTCGGCGCCGCGGTTCGGGCCGATCTCCGCGTTGCAGGTGGCCGCGCCGCCGCCGCCCAACTCGTCGGTGAAGACGACCTTGTTGGCCTTCTGGTTGAAGGTCGCCGAGTGCCAGAACGCGAAGTTCACGTTGTCCTGGACACGGTCGATGACCTTGGGGTTCTCCGGGTCCTCGATGGAGAACAGGATGCCGTCACCCATGCACGCGCCGGCCGCGAGGTCCTTCGACGGCAGCACCGTGATGTCGTGGCAGCCGGTGGTCTTGGAGACGCCGGGGTTCGTGGGCGAACCCGGGTTGCCGCCACCGTCCGGGCCCTCGCCCGGGAAGAGGACGGGGAAGCCCACCACGGCCGCCTTCTCCGGTGCCCAGCGCGGCACCTTGATGACCGAGATGCCGTCGTGCGGCGGCTGACAGTCGGGGAACGCGGCGTTGGGCGAGTACGAGGAGACGTAGACGTAGACGTTCTTGCGCTTGGGCACCAGCGTGTGGGTGTGCGAGCCGCAGGCGGTCTCGACGGCGGCGACGTACTTCGGGTTCGCCTTGTCGCTGATGTCGAAGATCTTCATGCCCTCCCACGACGACTTCTCGCTCGCGGGCTGCGTGGTGCTGTTGCAGGAACTGTCGCTGCGCGAGGAGTCCGTGGACAGGAAGAGCAGGTTCCCGGAGACGGAGATGTCGTTCTGGGAGCCCGGGCACAGGACCTGGGCGACCGTCTTGGGGGCCTTGGGGTTGCTGATGTCGAAGACGCGGAAGCCGTCGTAGTTGCCGGCGAACGCGTACTTGCCCTGGAAGGCGAGGTCGGAGTTGGTGCCCGGCAGCGCCTCCTTCGGGATGTTGGTCAGATGCGTGATGTTGGCGGAGTGGACGATCTCGTCCTTGCCGGGTATCTCGCCGGCCGCGATCGCCTCCCGCGCCTCGGCCGCGTCACTCTTGGAGACCTTCTCCCGCACGGCGGGCGCGTCCCCCGGGTCGGGCGTCGCGGCCGCCGGACCGGCCGTGAGCAGCGCGGCGAGGAGTCCGGCCGCCGTCGCGGCGATCCCCAGCCGTCTGTGGCGCGTCCGAAGGTTGTTCAACAGGGTCACTGTGTCCTCCCTCGTAGCCGTTCGCAGTCGAACGGTTCAGGCACCTCCGAAGTATCGTCTTCATCATGCACAGAACAACAGATGGCAATGTACTTGTAACGAACAAATTTGATCACCGGCGCCTGAATGCGTGTTAGGAACGTTCGTCAACACTCACAAGGTGTACGCCCGTTGTTGTGCCCCAGGAGGTCACTGTGCTCGTTCGCCGCACATCCCGCGCGTCGCTGGTCACGGCCTCGGTGACGGCCGCTCTCCTCGCGCTCGCGGCCTGTGACGCGGGGTCGGACGCCGCACCCGACGGCGCCGACGCCAGGTCCCGCGGACCCGCGGTGATCGCTCCCGGAAAACCCGGCGAGGCGGCTCGCACCCTGTCGCCCGAAGAGGCGGAAAAGCAGCGTGCCGAGGACGACTCGCCGAATTCCGCGGATTTCGCCTACGCCCGCATGATGATCAAACACCACGGCCAGGCCCTGGAGATGACCGAACTCGCCCCCGAACACGCCGGGTCGACGCAGGTGAAGCGGATCGCCGAGCGCATCTCGGCCGCCCAGAAGCCGGAGATCGAGGCCATGGAGGGCTGGCTCAAGGCCAACGGCGGCGACGGGAAGGCCACGGCGCACGACCACGGGGACATGCCCGGCATGGCGACCGGGGAGCAGTTGGAGGAACTCGGCACGCTCGACGGAAAGCGGTTCGACCGCCTCTTCCTGAAACTGATGATCACTCACCACGAGGGGGCGATCACGATGGCCACGGACGTCAAGACGCAGGGCAACAACATCCTGATCGAGGAGATGGCCGACGATGTGATCGCACAGCAGACCACCGAGATCAGCAGGATGCGCGACCTCGTGGCCTAGCCACGGCACCCCCTCGCCCCTCATTCCCCGGCCGCGCGTGCCGGGGGTCAGCGTCGCGCGTGCCGGGGGCTCAGCAAGCCGGCGTCGCGGGCGCCGGCGATCAGCCGGAGCGACTTGCGCCGGCTGTGGCCGGTCGCGCTCATCACGGCGAGCACCGGGTCGTGGCCGTCCCGCTGCGCGGCGAGATACTCCTGCGCGACCAGCCGCCGCCCCTCCGTCCCCCGCGGCCAGGGGGGCCTGGCCCGGCGGGCGGCGGCGTACCGGGTGCCCGGCGCGCTCTGCTCGGCCAGGTGGGGCACCGTGCCGCACGCCTCGAAGAGCGGGCCCTCGATCCAGTCGGCGAGCTCCGCCAGGTCGTCCAGGGACAGCGGCGGCTGGGCGCGGACGTCCTCCAGGGAAAGCCGCCCGCCCACCACCACGGCGAGGACCTCGACGAGGGCCCCGTCCGGGAAGCTCAGCCGGGCGTTGAGCCAGGCCGTGGCGCCCTCGTCCTCCTGCACCTCCCATGCGGGCCACACGGAGACCGCACTGTCCTGCCAATGCCGATCAGAAAGGTTGAGAAAGGATGCTTCCAGCACACACGCAACGTAAGCGAGTGATCACAACCGTTCGGCACAGCCACGCCGGGCGCCCCCTCCCCCGGCGGGCCGCGCGGTGGGATCCTGGAGGCATCAGCGATCTCCTCGCGTAAGGAGTTCCGCCGTGCTGCGAGTCGCCGTCGTGGGGTCGGGGCCGAGCGGGTGCTACACCGCCCAGAGCCTGGTCCAAGGGGACCCCGGGGTCCGGGTCGACGTCCTCGACCGTCTGCCGTGCCCGTACGGGCTCGTCCGTTACGGGGTGGCGCCGGACCACGAGAAGATCAAGTCGCTCCAGAACAACCTGCGCGCCGTGCTGGAGGACGAGCGGGTGCGGTTCCTGGGCGGGGTTCAGGTGGGCCCCAGGGGTGTGCCCGTGGCGCGGCTGCGGGAGCTGTACCACGCGGTCGTCTACTGCGTGGGCGCCGCCACCGACCGCCGACTGGGCATCCCGGGCGAGGATCTGCGGGGCAGCTGGTCCGCGACCGAGTTCGTGTCCTGGTACAGCGCGCACCCGGACGCGGTGGCCGACGGGTTCGTGCTCGGCGCCCGCACCGCCGTGGTCATCGGCGTCGGGAACGTCGCCGTGGACGTGACGCGCATGCTGGCGCGGGGCGCCGCCGAACTGAGTCCGACCGACATGCCGCAGTCCGCCCTCGCCTCGCTCGCCTCCAGCCAGGTGTCCCGCATCCACATGGTGGGCCGTCGCGGGCCCTCCGCGGCGCGCTTCACCACCAAGGAGCTGCGCGAGCTGGGCACCCTCCCGGACACCCAGGTCACCGTCAACCCGGCGGAGCTGGAGATGGACCCGGACTATGTCGACCCGTCGGCCCTGCCCGCCGCGCAGCGCAGGAACATCGAGGTCCTGCGCGGCTGGGCCACCGCGCCGCCGACGAGCGGTCGGCACCGCGTCCGGCTGCGGTTCTTCCTCCGCCCGGTCGAGCTGCTCGCCGACGGCGACCGCGTCTGCGGCGTCCGGCTGGAGCGCACACGGCCGGACGGCCGGGGCGGCCTCGTCGGCACCGGCCGGTACGAGGAGATCGAGGCCCAGCTCGTGCTGCGCTCGGTCGGCTACCGCGGCGTACCTCTCGACGGGCTCCCCTTCGACGCCGAGCGGGGCACGGTCCCCCATCTCGCCGGCCGGGTCCTGCGGGAGGGCGTGGCCACACCGGGCGAGTACGTGGCCGGGTGGATCAAGCGGGGCCCCACCGGTGTGATCGGCACCAACCGCCCCTGTGCCAAGGAGACGGTGACCTCGCTGCTGGAGGACGCGCCCGGACTCGTCCGCCGCGCCGTGCCGGCGGATCCGCTGGCGGCCCTCCGGGCGGAGGGCGTCCGCCCCGTCGAGTGGTCGGGCTGGCAGGCGATCGAACGGGCGGAGGCGGAACTGGGCGCGTCCCTGGGCCGAGGCGTGGTGAAACTCCCCGACTGGGAGTCACTGTTGACGGCGGCTCGGGGCGCGGCTCCGGATTAGCCGCGCACGGCAGGGCGTCGGCCCGTCGCTGTAGCCATTGCCGTCGCCGTCGCCGTTGCCGTGGCCGTGGCCGTGGCCGTCGGCATGCTGCCGGTCGGGGGTGTCCGACGGTCTACGGGAAGTTCGTTCCCGTGAAGGTCGGTTCAGCCGTCGCCGAGGTCCGGGACCCGGGCGGCCTGCCGGGTGGCGGCGTCGAGGAGGGCGTCGAGCAGCCCAGGGAAGAGGCGCTCCAGGTCGTCGCGGCGCAGGCCGTTCATCTTGGCGGTGCCCCGGTAGACCTGCCGGATCACCCCGCTCTCGCGCAGCACCCGGAAGTGGTGCGTGGTCGTGGACTTGGTGACCGGCAGGTCGAAGTACGAACAGGAGAGCTCGTCGCCGTCGGCGGCGAGCTCTCGCACGATGCGCAGCCGCATGGGGTCGGAGAGCGCGTGCAGCACGGACTCCAGCCGGATCTCCGCGGGCTCCGGGTGCGGGAGATCGCGACTGCTGACGACGGGCGAGGTCACGGCGGCTCCACTGCGTCGGGCCTTCAGGGACTCTCATTGTACGAGACCTCTCGTAGTTTGACATCCGCCGTACTACGATAGCTATCGTACGAGCATCGAGTCGTACACCGTCCCGTGTCGGCGTCCCTGACGATTGGAGTCCGCCCGTGAGCGCGCTCTTCGAGCCCTACCGCCTGCGTGAACTGACCATCCCGAACCGGGTGTGGATGCCGCCGATGTGCCAGTACTCGGCCGCGCCGGAGGGTCCCGCGACGGGCGCCCCGGGCGACTGGCACTTCGCGCACTACGCGGCGCGCGCCACCGGCGGGACGGGCCTGATCATCGTCGAGGCGACCGCGGTGGCCCCCGAGGGCCGCATCTCGCCGTACGACCTCGGGCTCTGGAACGACACGCAGGTGGAGGCGTTCCGCCGGATCACCGCGTTCCTGAAGGCGCAGGGGACCGTGCCCGCGGTGCAACTGGCCCACGCCGGGCGCAAGGCCTCGACCGACCAGCCCTGGCGGGGCGGTGCCCCGGTCGGCCCGGACGCGTACGGCTGGCAGCCGGTCGCGCCCAGCGGCGTACCGTTCGACGAGAGGCACCCGGTGCCGGACGAACTGACGGTGGAGCAGATCCGGGCCGTTGTGGGTCAGTTCGCGGAGGCGGCACGTCGTGCGCTCGCCGCCGGCTTCGAGGTCGTCGAGATCCACGGCGCCCACGGCTATCTGATCAACGAGTTCCTGTCCCCGCACTCCAACCGCCGGACCGACGCCTACGGCGGCTCGTACGAGAACCGCATCCGCTTCGCGCTCGAGGTGGTGGACGCGGTGCGGGAGGTGTGGCCGCAGGACAAGCCGCTGTTCTTCCGGGTCTCCGCGACCGAGTGGCTGGAGGAGGGCGGCTGGACGGCCGACGACACCGTCCGGCTCGCGGGCGAGCTGAAGGCCCACGGCGTGGACCTCCTCGACGTCTCGACCGGCGGCAACGCCTCCGGTGTCCGCATCCCCGTCGGCCCCGGGTACCAGGTGCCCTTCGCCGCCCGCGTCCGCGAGGAGACGGGGATGCCCGTCGCGGCGGTGGGTCTGATCACCGAGGCCGGGCAGGCCGAGAAGATCCTCGCCAACGGGGAGGCCGACGCCGTGCTGCTCGGCCGTGAACTGCTGCGCAACCCGTCCTGGGCCCGGCAGACCGCCCGGGAACTCGGGGGCGAGGTACACGTCCCCGAGCAGTACCACCGGTCGGTCTAGTGCCGCGTCGTTCCCGACCCGCTCCGGGCGCACGCCGGGTGTGCACCGGGCGCGCTCCGGGAGCGGCGGGAGCTTACCTGCGTGTCAGGCCGCGCTCGGCTCGGCCGGGGTGCGGGGACGGATCAGCCGCTGGACCGTCCTCTCCAGGTCGGGCAGGGTCCGCTGCCCGGCCACGGCGAGGGCGATCGCCGCGGCGACGCCCGCCCAGGCGAGCGGGCCGAGCGGGGTGCAGCCGAAGAAGTGGCTGGCGCCCGGGATCTGGATGAGGACCACGAGGGCCGCGGCGGATCCGAGGGCCGTGGTGCGGACCAGGGGGCTGCGCCGGCGGTCGGCGAGGGTCTGGGCCAGTTGGGTGCCGACCACGCCGCACAGGGCCATCGTCGTGGAGCGCCGCGCGGTGCCCGGCGTGAAGCGGCCCATCAGCCACGCGAGCGTGGCGCCCAGACAGGTGGTCAGGGCGCGGTGGCGGATCTGGCGCATGAGGGGCGCGCCGAGGAGTTCGGTGCCCAGCGGCTCCGTGCCCGGGGTGGCGCCCTCCGCGCCGTCGCCGTCGGCGGTGCCCTGCTCCTCCTTGGGGGTCACCGCCACGGCCATGGCCGGGAACAGGTCCGTGAACAGGTTCACCAGCAGCATCTGGCGGGTGGAGAGCGGGGCCCGCCCGGCGAGCAGTGTGCCGAGGATGCCGAAGCCGATCTCGCCCGCGTTGCCGCCGATCAGGATGGCGATGGCGTCGGTGACGCTGTGCCACAGGGAGCGGCCCTCGGTGACCGCCTCGATCAGCACCGACAGGTCCTCGTCGGTCAGGACCAGGTCGGCGGCGTTCCGGGCGGCGGCGGAGCCGCGGGCCTGGATGCCCACGCCGATGTCGGCGGCGCGGATGGCTGCGGCGTCGTTGGCGCCGTCGCCGACCATCCCGACCACCCGGCCCGCGTCCCGCAGCGCCTCCACGACCTGGAGCTTCTGTTCGGGCGCGACCCGCGCCACGACGCCCGCGTCGCGCAGCATCCTCGCCCGTACGGACCGGTCGGCGGAGGCCAGCTCGTCGCCCGTGACGACGGTCGTGTCCTCGGGCCAGCCGAGTTCGGCGGCGATCGCCCGGGCGGTCTGCGGGTGGTCGCCGGTCAGCATGACCGGTCGTACGCCTGCCTCGCGCAGCCCGCGCACCAGGTCGGTGGAGGTCTCGCGCGGTACGTCGGCCAGGGCGAGCAGTCCGGTGAACTCCAGGTCCTCCAGCGGCGCTTCGAGGACGGCGGACGGGTCCTCGCCCGCGCGCAGCGGGCGTTCGGCGACCGCGAGGACGCGCAGCCCGTCGCGGGCGAGCGCATGGGCGGTCCCCGAGGCGTGGTCCGGGAGGTCGCGGCAGGCCGGCAGGACCGTCTCGGGGGCGCCCTTGACCACCAGGACGGCGCCGCCGCCCGCCGAGCCGCCGCCCGATGTGCCGCCGCCCGATGTGCCGACGGCCGCGGCGTAACCGCGGGCCGCCTCGAAGGGCCGGCCCTCGGCCTGCCGCCACTCCGGGTCGGGGCCGGCCGCGTCGAGCACCGCCTCGTCGGTGGCGTGCACGGGGCGGGTCGAGCCGCCGTTCAGGCGGGGGCAGGCGCGGGCGGCGACGCGCAGGGCGCGGGCCGAGTCGTCGGCGGCGGTGTCCTTGAGGGTGCGGACCGTGCCGTCGGCCTCGGCGACACGGACCAGCCGGAGGCGGTTCTCCGTGAGGGTGCCCGTCTTGTCGAAGCACACGGTGTCCATCCGGCCCAGCGCCTCCAGGGTGCGCGGGGTGCGGACGAGGACGCCGCGGCGGCTGAGCCGGCGGGCCGCCGACAGCTGTGCCACGGTGGCGACCAGCGGCAGCCCCTCGGGCACGGCGGCCACGGCCACCGCGACGCCGCCGCTCACCGCCTCCCGGATGGGGGTGCCGCGCAGCAGCGACAGACCGGTCACGGCGGCGCCGCCGGCCAGGGTCAACGGCAGGGCCTTGCGGGTGAGTTCATGGATCTTGGCCTGGACACCGGCGGACGGGGGCCGGCGGGCGGCGAGGGCGACCGCGCGGGCGGCCTCGGTGCGGTCGCCGGTTCCGACGACGACGGCCCTGGCGTGGCCCGCGACCACGGTGGTGCCCTCGAAGACCATGCAGCTCCGGTCGGCGACCGGCGCGCGAGGGGTCGGCGCCGTCTGCTTGTCCACCGGCAGGGACTCCCCGGTGAGCGCCGACTCGTCCACCTCCAGGCCGTCCTCCCACAGCAGCCGGGCGTCGGCGGGCACGACGTCGTCCGCCTTCAGCTCGATCACGTCGCCGGGGGCGAGCACGGCGGCGTCCACGGTCTCGGCCTCGGCGGTCGCGTCGGCGGCGGGCGGGCCGGTCGGCTCCGGTGTGTCCCGTGGCGCGACGCGGGCCTTCTGCTGCTGGTCGGCGAGCAGACCGGACAACGCCCTTTCGGCGCGCAGCCGCTGCAACCCGCCGACAAGGGCGTTCAGGTCGAGGGCGCCGAAGACGAGGAGGGCGTCCACGACCGAGCCGAGGATCGCGGAGGCCGCGGAGCCGACCGCGAGCACCGGGGTGAGCGGATCGTCCAGCTCGCCCCGGACGGCCCGGGCCAGCTCCATGGTCCAGCGCACGGGGGCGGCGGCGGGGGTGTGGCCGACCGTGTCGGCCATCTCGTGCAAGCGGCCGGTCGCCTGCTCGACCACCGTGGCCTCGTCCTCCTCGTCGGCCGCGTGTTCGAGGCGGTCGAGGACGTCGTCCGGGGGGAGCGCGTGCCAGGCCGTGCGCGGCTGGGGGTGCGGCGCCCGCGCCAGGGCCACGCCGAGCGCGCTGCGTACACCGCTGAACAGGGCCGTCGCGGCGCCGACGTCGACGGGGACGTGGCGCAGGCCGGGCAGGGGTGAGCGCCGGCGCGACCCGTCGGACTCGCCGACGGCGACGAGCAGCCCGGACAGGGCGGCGCCGGACCGGGCGAGGGTCTGCGACCGGTGGCCCACCGCGCGTGCCGCCGGTACGGCGGTCAGCAACCGCCACACGTCGGCGAGGCCGTTGAGGGCGAGGACGTCCGCGCTCCAGGCGACGGCGGAGTCCCGGTCCGCGAGGGCGACCGCCACATCACCGCCGAGCAGGCCGTCCAGGACGTCCATGCCGTCCCGCAGGTGGGTGTGCTCGGCGCCCGCCTCGGGGTCGGCGGCGGGGAAGCGGGCGACCGTCAGGACCGTGGCGCCCTCGTCGCGCAGCTCCCGCACGACCTCGCGCAACGGCCGGTCGCCGGCCACGACCTGGTCGGCGAGGCTCGTGAAGTCGCGCAGCGCCGGATCGTCCACCATGACGACGGCGAGCCCGGCCCGGCGGGCAGCGTCGAGCACGGTCTCGGTCCACGGGTCCGCGCCCGCGCCGGGGCTCCGCAGGGCGCTGGGGTGCAGTACGACGGTGTCGACGGTCTCCAGCCGCCGCAGCCGTTCGGTGTCGCGGACCAGTACCCCGTTCCGGGCGAGGGCCGCGCTGAGGACGTAGTGGAAGGCGGCGGGTCCGTAGCGGGCGGCCTTGGGCGAGCCCGCGAGGACGGCCTCGGCGGCCTCCTTGCCGTCGTGCTTGACCAGCAGGGTCGCGGCGGCGCCCAGCACACTGCCGGTGGAGGCGTGGGAGGCGTAGTCCTGGGCGGGGGTGGACCGCAGGGGCGGCCGAGCGGAGGGCCGCGGGGGCAGGCCGACGCGCCGCGGGGTGCACACCTGGTCATGGACCGTGTCGAAGGCGGTCGCACGGGCCAGGGTGTCCCCCAGTTGGCAGGTGCGCAGCGCCCCGTCGAGCACCAGGGCGATCGGGGTCTGGCCCGCGCCGTGCACGGCCGCGTTGGCGGCGGCCAGCAGGACGTCCATGCGGGACGCGCCGAGCCGGTCGCGCAGAAAGGCGCGGAAGCGGGGGTTCTCCCGCAGCAGCGTCGCCGCCGCCGTGACCAAGCGCGGTGAGGGCGGCAGACGCAGGAAGGAGCCGGCCAGGGCCACGCCGATGCCGAGGGTGTCGGCCGCGAGGGCCAGCGCCGCGGCCCGTATCCCGGCCGGGTCGCCGGGATGCGCGTAGCCCTCGACGTCCTCGTCGGTCAGGGCCAGCCCGTGCCGGGCGGCCAGCTCGGTCGCCTCGTCCACCACCTTGTCGCCGAGGGCTTCCTCGGCGGCGGACACCACGAGGCGTGCCAGGCCCTGGTCCCAGTAGGCGAGGGCCACGTCCGGCCGCTCGGCGAGGGCGGCGGCCACCTTGCGGGCCGCGTGTTCCGTGCCGCCCTCGTGATGTACCCGTTCGGGTGTCTCGGGACGCAGCGCGAGATGGGCCCGCGCGCCGGAGCGCCAGGGGCGCGCATCACTCGGCAGCGCGGTGCGGGCGACACGCGCGACGCGCGCGGCGCTGTCCACGCCCCGGACGCCCGCCCGTGCCGTTCCGGCCACCGCTCCGGCGGCCAGGCCCACGGCGGGCCCGGCCCCTCGGGCCAGCAGCCTGGGTCCCGCCAGCGCGAGTCCGGTGGCGACGGCCGTCGGACGTGTCAGCGGTCCGGGTGCCCCGGCGCGCCCCTGCTCGGCCTGTGCACCACCCCACCGACCACCTCGTGCCATGGCTCTCCCTCACCTCACGCTTGATGCCTTTCCGGGGGAGCCGGGTTCCCGCGAATCCGCTCGTCATCCCTGCGGGTATGGTCAATGGGGCGGCGTTCGGCGCACGGGGCGTGGAGGCGGCCAGCCCCCGGTGCGGGGGCGCCCGTGGGGGCGTGAACGGGCGCCTCACCGCCTTCTGCCTCACCTACGCCTTCTGTCTCACCTACGCCTTCTGTCTCACCTACACCTTGTGTCTCACCTCTGCTGGAGCAGCCGTGCCGGGACCGCTTCGGCGAGGACGCGGTAGCCCTCGGGGTTGAGGTGGAGCCAGTCGCCGTCGTGGAGGGAGGGCAGGAGACGGCTCGGGTTCTGCGGATCGCGGACGACCCGGTCGAAGTCGAGGACGGCGTCGAAGCGGCCGCTGGTGCGGATCCAGGTGTTGACCGCCTGCCGTGCGTCCTCGCGGTGCCCTGAGGGGTCGTCGTACAGGGTGTTGCCGTCGAACGGCAGCAGGGTCGCGCCGTACACCTGGATGCCCTGGGCGTGGGCGCGGACGATGATCTGGTCGTAGGCGGCGATGAGGTCGGCGGTGACGCGCTGCTGGGCGGCGGGGGTGGCCTCGGCCGTTCCGATGTCGTTGATGCCCTCGAAGACGATCAGCTGTTCGACGCCGCTGTGGGCCAGGATGTCGCGGTCCAGTCGGGCGAGCGCGTTGGGACCGAGACCGTCGTTGAGGACGCGGTTGCCGCCGGCCGCCTGGTTCACCACGGCGATGTCCCGGGTGGCGGGCTTGCGCTGGAGGCGGTCGAAGAGCTGGTCCGGCCAACGGTTGTTGCCATTGGTGGTGGAGCCCCGGCCGTCGGTGAGCGAGTCGCCGAGGACGGCGACGGCGGACGTGGCGGGCCGGGACAGGACCTCGACGTCGCTGAGCAGATACCAGTGGTTGGTGGGGGTGGCGCCGGGGAGGTCCTCGTCGCGGGTGCGGTCGCCGTGCTGGAGGTACGAGGTGGTGCGGGAGCCGGGGTGCGAGGTGAGGGCGAGCGACGCCTGGCCCTCGGCGAGATATGTGGTCACGGTGAGGTTGGAACCGGACCGCACGGTGAAGTCCAGCGGGTCGGAGACGACCTGCGCGCCGATCGGCACGGTCGTGGCCTCCCGTCCGCCGAACGTCACGGTCCGGGTGGTGCCCGGTTCGATCGCGCCGACCCCGGCCTGTCCGCCCTTCGGGAGGGCGACGGTGACCGCCGTCAGCGGCAGCGCGGTGCCACCGAAGGCGTTGGAGAAGCGCAGCCGGACGCGGTCGCCGCCGGTGGTGACGCGCACGGTCTGGCGCAGGGTGGTGTCGACGAGCACGGCCCGGTCGCCGGTGAACGGCGCCGGCGGCATGTTGTGCGCTTCGGTGAGCTGCGGCATCGCCGACCAGGTGTTGACCCAGTGCCGGGCGGAGGCGGCCGCGTCACCGGCGCCGGCGGTCCGCTGCGGGCTCCTGACGAGCGCCACCACGGCGGACGCCGTCACGACGAGGGCCAGCGCGAGGACGCAGGCGGCGACAAGGGGGGCGAGCGACGCTCTGCTCGGCGTCTTGGACGGCTGCACGGGCGATGCCTTTCTTCGTGAAGGGGGCACGGGGGAAGGGGGCTGGATGGAAGGGGTCCGTGTGAGGGCGCCCCGGGGTGAGAGGGCGGCTCCGGAAGGGCTCGGCGTGAGGGCGCGCGGACGCGATAGGGAGCGCGGTGGCCGGGCGCGCGCTCGGTCGGCGCGCGCCCGGCGGTAGGCGCTGGTGAGGCGGGGTCGGCAGATCAGGCGCGGGCCGCCCCCTGGACGGCCCGGGCGGTGGGCGGCCTCGCCGGAGTGGCCGGCCTGCCGGCCGGCACCGACACCGGCACCCGGCGCGCTCGCGCCGTTGCGGGGCGACGTCGTGGCGCCATCACGCCATCACGCCGTCGCGGTGACGCCGGTCACCGTCGCGGTCACGGCTCCGCTCACGAGGCCGCACCCGGCGCCCCGGCCCTCGGTATCGGTCCGGTGGCCACCCCTCACCGATCAGGGCGGCGCGCCGAGGGCCGGGGCACGGCTCACGAGCCGGTGATGCCGAAGAAGGTGAGGACGCGCTGGCCCATGCCCCAGGAGTACACGTTGTGGCCGACGCCCTGCATGCTGATGCCCTCGACGGGGGCCCGGTCACCGGTGCCGCCGTAGCGGGTGCGGGTCCAGCCGTTCTGGGGGGAGTCCGTGGAGCTCGGTGCCTGGCCGACGCCGCGCACGTTCGTCCACTGCTTGATCTCCTCCCCGAAGTTCGGGTACCGCAGCACGTCGTCCTGGGTGCCGTGCCACAGCTGCATCCGGGGCCGGGGGCCGTTGTAGCCGGGGTAGGCACGGCGGACGAGGTCGCCCCATGCCTGCGGGGTGCGGATGATCCTGCCGTTGGCGCAGTCGCTGTTCCACTCGGAGCCGTTGGTGGTGGCGAAGCAGGCGAACGGGACGCCCGCGAACGCCGCGCCCGCCGCGAACACGTCCGGGTAGTCGCCGAGCAGGACGTTGGTCATCATCGCGCCGGAGGAGATACCGGTGGCGAAGATCTTGCTGGTGTCCGCGTTGTAGGTGCGGACGGTCCAGTCGACCATCGACTTGATGCCCACGGGGTCGCTGCCGCCGCCGCGGCGCAGCGCCTGCGGCGAGGAGACGTCGAAGCACTTGCTGCTGCGCGTGACGGACGGGTACACCACGATGAAGCCGTAGCGGTCGGCGAGCGAGGCGTACTCGGTGCCGCTGTACATGGCGGGCCCGGAGCCCGTGCAGTAGTGCACGGCCACGACGACCGCCGGTTTCCTGGCGACGTTGTTCGGCACGTACAGATACATCTGGAGGTTGCTCGGGTTCTGCCCGAAGTTGGTGATCTGGGTGAGCGCCGCGCGGGGCGCGGCGGTGGCGGCGGGCGCGGTGAGGAGCGTGGCCGCGAGTAACGGCACCAGGGCGGCGAGCACCGCGACGAGGGCTGTACGGAGCGGTCGGCGCACGATGCGGTGGGGGGTACGGGGCACGTCGTTGTCCCTTCAGCGAGCCCGGGAGGGATGCGTCCGCCAGGCATCGTGACATGCACATGGCCGCCCTGGAAGCGCTCCCACACATCGAAAGAATTCGCTCGTCGCGCACCGACGGAGCGCCGCCACCGAACCCGCCGACCACGAGAGTCCGCTTCATCTGGGGCACCCAAGGTCCTTTTGCGCGAGGCGTTGACTAGAAAGCGCTTGCCCTCTACGTTCCGTTCAGCGACGTGAACCAGATCCCCCCACCTCACCTTTCGACCCGTTCACGCA
The DNA here is from genome assembly GCF_055573455.1 of Streptomyces sp. NPDC030183. Classification (NCBI taxonomy): domain Bacteria; kingdom Bacillati; phylum Actinomycetota; class Actinomycetes; order Kitasatosporales; family Streptomycetaceae; genus Streptomyces; species Streptomyces sp. NPDC030183. The sequence continues at coordinate 70,071 of NZ_JBVIBK010000011.1, read as the reverse complement.
GTCAGCATCACGCACGCTGTTCATGTACATGGCTCCAATCGCGCCTCGCGCCGAAAAGCTCTGACATCCCCCCATCCGTTCGGAGACAGAAGGAATCGGGACATGACTTCTGCGGCACACACGCGCGCCCGCACGCGCGCGCTGACCGGGACGATGGCCGCGTTCGGTCTCTCGTTTGGCATGATCATGACGAGTGGCGCCACTCCGGCGAGCGCCGCGACCTGGCCGTCGGCCTCCGGCAACCAGCCGGTGTCCTCCACCATCTCGGTGTCCGGCGTCCGGGACGGCGGCATGAAGCGTTACTACGGCAGCGGCGACCTGGCCGGCGACGGCCAGGATGAGGGCCAGGACCCGATCTTCAAGCTCGCTGCCGGTGCGACGCTGAAGAACGTCATCATCGGGGCGCCCGGCGCCGACGGCATCCACTGCGAGGGCAACTGCACCCTGCAGAACGTGTGGTGGGAGGACGTCGGCGAGGACGCCGCGACCTTCCGCGGCGGTTCCACCTACACGGTGACCGGCGGCGGGGCGAGGAAGGCCTCGGACAAGGTGTTCCAGCACAACGGGCCGGGGACCCTGAACATCTCCAACTTCGCCGTCAGCGAGTTCAAGACGCTGTACCGCTCCTGCGGCGACTGCTCCACGCAGTACACCCGCAAGGTGAACCTCAACAACATCGAGGTCACCGGAACGGGTTCCACCGCCCGGCTCGTCGGCATCAACGTCAACCGCGGCGACGTGGCGACGCTGCGCAGGATCACGATCCTCAACGACAGCGGGCGCAAGGTCGTCCCCTGCCAGAAGTACAACAACAACACGGCCGTCGGCACGGGCCCCGACAGCACCAACTGCCTGTACTCCAGCTCGGACATCACCTACAGGTGAGGCCGCTCGTCACCCACCGGTGAGTCCGCTCCCAGGGCCGGACGGAGCCTTCCCCCACGGGCCTCGTCCGGCCCCCGGCCGTCGACCGCCGGGGGCGTCGGTGTGGAACCGGGCGCCCTCACCAGGTCTTGCGCTGCCACAGGGGGGCGACGCGCTCCCACGCCTCGTCCCACTCGTCCACCCTCCGCCGCTCCAGACGGCCGCGGACGAGCCTGCCGCCCGTGAAGGGCACGGCCGCCACGAAGAGCCCCGCCAGACCGCCGACCAGGGTGGCCCGCAGCCGGGCCTGGGACGCTCCGGCGGGCCTGGTCACCAGCCGGCCCTCGGCGTCCGTCCAGACGGTGACCGGGGTACCCATGACGGCGGCACGGTCGACCCGGGCCCGGCCCTGTCGCGCGGTGCCGTCCGGCGCCGCCCACCGCACCTTCGCCCACACCCTCTCGGCGCCCGCGCCACCGGCGGCGCCCGGCTCGGGCGCGTCCTCGACCAGCCGCGCCTCGACGGGGTGCCGCTCCTCCCGCTGCCGGGCCAGACCGGACTCGACGGAGTCCGCGGACAGCAGCCCCGCGGCCACGCCGCCGCACACGGTGAGGACCCAGGCGGCGAGCACGACCCAGGACTCCAGCCGGTCACCACGCCGTTTGAGCGGATTCCGGCGCCAGCGCCACAGCCACACCTTCGGACCACGGAATGCCACCATCGGGGGCACCCTCCCTCACGCACACAGGACAGCCGGACCGCTCTCCCATACGGCGGCGGTCCCGGCCCTGCTCATGCGACATGGGTCACCCCGCCCGCCGCGTGGCTCGATCCCACCCCCACACCCGCCGATACATGCCGTCTGACCTGCGGCGACGGCATCTCAGGGGGTGACTGTCAGAGGCTGGGTGCAGACTGGCCCATGGCTGAGACGACGATGTCCAGGAGGTGGCCGACATGGCCGAGGTACTGCTCACCGTAGGCACGCGCAAGGGCCTGTTCATCGGGCGGCGGCGAGGCGGCGCCTGGGAGTTCGACGACAGCCCCTACTTCAACGCGCAGGCCGTGTACTCGGTCGCCATCGACACCCGCGGGGACACCCCGCGCCTGCTCGTCGGGGGCGACAGCGCCCACTGGGGCCCCTCCGTGTTCCACTCCGACGACCTCGGGCGCACCTGGACGGAACCGGCCCGCCCGCCCGTGAAGTTCCCCAAGGACACCGGCGCCTCCCTGGAGCGGGTGTGGCAGCTGCACCCCTCGGCCGCCGAACCGGACGTGGTGTACGCGGGCACGGAGCCGGCCGCGCTGTACCGCTCCGTGGACCGCGGCGAGACCTTCGAGCTGGTGCGGCCCCTGTGGGAGCACCCGACCCGTGACCGGTGGCAGCCGGGCGGCGGCGGCGAGGGGCTGCACACCATCCTCACCGACCGGCGCGACCCGCGCGCGCTGACCGTCGCCGTCTCCGCCGCCGGGGTCTTCCGCACCGAGGACGGCGGCGCGAGCTGGTCGCCGTCCAACTCGGGGGTGTCCGCGGTGTTCCTGCCGGACCCCGACCCGGAGTTCGGCCAGTGCGTGCACAAGGTGACCCGGGACGCGGGGAACCCCGACCGGCTGTATCTGCAGAACCACTGGGGCGTCTACCGCAGCGACGACGCCGGCGCGCACTGGACGGACATCGGCGAGGGGCTGCCTTCCACGTTCGGGTTCGCCGCGGCGGCCCACCCGCACCGCGGGGACACCGCGTACGTGTTCCCCATCAACGCGGACGCGGACCGTGTCCCCGCCGGCCACCGCTGCCGTGTCTTCCGCACCGCGGACGCGGGCCGGAGTTGGGAACCGCTGTCGACCGGCCTGCCGGCGGACGACCACTACGGCACGGTGCTGCGCGACGCGATGTGCACGGACGACGCGGACCCGGCAGGCGTGTACTTCGGCAACCGCAACGGCGAGGTGTACGCGTCGGCGGACGACGGGGACAGCTGGCGGCAGTTGGCGTCCCATCTGCCCGACGTGCTGTGCGTGCGCGCGGCGGTGGTCGGCTGAGAGCGAGTGCGGACGGTGGGGGAGGCGGCGCGTCGGCGGCGGGCGGACGGACGTCGACCGCCGACCGGCTCCTGCCTGCCAAGTCGGCCCGGATCGTGTGTGGTTCGGCATCGAAACGGTCGGCATCGGTCGCCCCGCGACCGGTGGTTGATCGTCATCGTGTCCACGGCAGTAGGGTGACGCCGTGGCACCACGACCGTTGCATGAAATCGTCGAAGCGGGCTGGGCGAAGGCACTGGAGCCCGTGGCCGGACAGATCGCCCGGATGGGCGACTTCCTGCGTGCGGAGATCGCCGCGGGACGCACCTATCTCCCGGCGGGACAGAACGTCCTGCGCGCCTTCCAGCAGCCCTTCGACGACGTCCGCGTCCTCATCGTCGGCCAGGACCCGTACCCGACACCGGGGCACGCGGTGGGGCTGTCCTTCTCGGTGGCCCCGGAGGTACGGCCCCTGCCGGGCAGCCTGATCAACATCTACCGGGAGCTCGGCAACGACCTGGGGCTGCCGCCGCCGGCCAGCGGCGATCTGACGCCCTGGACGAGGCAGGGGGTCCTGCTCCTCAACAGGGCGCTCACCACGGCCCCGCGCAAGCCGGCGGCGCACCGGGGCAAGGGCTGGGAGGAGGTCACCGAGCAGGCGATAAGAGCACTGGCCGCGCGGGGGCGCCCCCTGGTGTCGATCCTGTGGGGCCGTGACGCCCGCAACCTCCGCCCCCTGCTGGGCGATCTGCCGTCCATCGAGTCCGCCCACCCCTCCCCCATGTCGGCCGACCGCGGCTTCTTCGGCTCCCGGCCCTTCAGCCGCGCCAACGACCTGCTGGTCCGTCAGGGCGGCACCCCTGTGGACTGGCGTCTGCCATGACGACCGCCGGGGCGCCGTCCGACGAGCGGCCGGGACCGCTGTCCGGCCCGGACGGCGGCGGGGAAGGCACCGTCGTGCTCGCGGTGGACTCCGGCGGGTCCGGGGTGCGGGTGGCGCTCGCCATCGGGGGCGCGGTGGTCGGGGAGCCGCTCGCTTCCGGGGAGCCGGTGCGCACCGGGACCGGCGGCATCGATGCCGGGCACCTGCTGCAGCAGGTGCTCCCCCTGGCACGGCGGTTGCTCGCGGAAGCCGGCCAGGAGCGGTGCGCCGCGGTCGCCGTCGGGGCGGCCGGGTTCGCGACGCTCGGGCAGCGGTTGCGGGCCGAGCTGCCGTCCGCGTTCGCACGTGAACTGGGGGCGCGGCGGACGGTGCTGGCGGCCGACGCCGTCACGGCGTACACCGGCGCGCTGGGCGCCCGGCCGGGCGCGGTGATCGCCGCCGGTACGGGGCTGATCGCCATCGGCACCGATCTGCGGGCCTGGCGCCGGGCGGACGGCTGGGGCCATCTGCTCGGGGACTGCGGTGGCGGTGCCTGGATCGGGCGGGCGGGGATGGAGGCGGCGCTGCGGGCCCATGACGGGCGCGTCGGCGGCTCGCGGCCGCTCCTGTCGCGCCTACAGGGTCTGTTCGGCCCGCCGGACAAGCTGCCCGGGCAGCTCTACCCCCGGCCCGACCGCCCGGCGGTGCTGGCCTCCTTCGCCCCCGAGGTGGCCGCGTGCGCGGGCGACGACCCGGTGGCGGCGGACATCCTGCGCGCCGCGGCACGGCACATGGCGGACGCCGCGGCCGCCGTCTGCCCGGCGTCGGGCGACCCCCTGGTGGCGCTCACGGGCGGCCTGTTCAAGCTGGGCGCGCCCCTCCTCGCACCCCTGGAGGCGGAGTTGGCGCGGCGCCTGCCGCGGGCCCGCAGGGTGCCCGCGGAGGGCGACCCGCTGTACGGCGCCGTACGGATCGCGACCGCTCTGGCCACCGGAGACCTCCGATTGCCGTACGACGAGCAGCTGTTGTACACGGTGGCCGAAAAGTAGTACCTGAAACACGGACCAAAGCAGCCTGTCCGACAAGCACCACTGTGGTCCGCCAAGAGCACTGCTCGGCAGATAAATGCGGTTTCGATCAACCCGATCGACACGTAACTCATCAGACAAATCCGGACGGATACCGCTCACCTGCACCCTCCCCGAACAGGGGAACCCCGGAAACAAGTAACATGCGGCGCCATGAGCTCCCCCACTGGGCCCGCGTCCGGCCTGCCAGTACGAATGCCGCGACCCCGCCAGCCCGGCCGGCACCGCCGACCGGAACCCCTGGCGGCTCCCGAGGGCGCGCCCGCGCTGCTCCTCGCGGTGCCGGGCACGCCCAGCGCCGCCACGCGCAGCCTCGCCGAGGAGGTCGTGAGCATCGCCCGCTCCGAGCTGCCCGGCCTCGACGCCCGCATCGGGTACGTCGACGGCGGCGGTGACGAGTTCCCCACCCTGCAGTCGGTGCTCACGGGCGCCGCCGAGGAGCGCACCGCCCGCTACGAGCAGGCGCGTGCCGCCGGTCTCGACGTCAAGGAACCGGACGGCCCCGTCGCCGTCGTCGTGCCGCTGCTGGCCGGTCCGGACAACGCGACGCTGCGCCAGGTCCGCCAGGCCGTCATGGAGAGCCGGATCGCGGCCGAGCTGACCGATGTCCTCGGCCCGCACCCGCTGCTCGCCGAGGCGCTGCACGTGCGGCTGTCCGAGGCGGGGCTGGCGCGTGCCGACCGTGCCCGCCTGTTCACCGTCGCGACCGCCGCGGACGGCATCATCCTCGCCTCCGTGGGCGGCGACGAGGCCGTGCAGGCGGCCGGCATCACGGGCATGCTGCTGGCCGCGCGGCTCGCGGTGCCGGTGATGGCCGCCGCGCTCGACCAGGAGGGTTCGATCAGCTCCGTGGCCGAGCAGCTGCGCTCCTCCGGTTCCCAGCAGCTCGCGCTCGCGCCGTACCTGATAGGGCCGGAGATCGACGCCGCCCTCATCGCGGACGCCGCGGCGGAGGCGGGGTGCTCGGCCGCCGAGGCGCTCGGCCCGTACCCGGCGATCGGCAAGCTGGCGCTCGGCAAGTACACGACGGCGCTGGGCATCGCCCCGCCGCAGCAGCAGGGCATGCCGGTCCGCTGACACCGGCCCCGCCCGGTCCGTCTCGACCCGTACGGCCGAGGGCCCGCTCCTCTCGAAGGAGCGGGCCCTCGGCCGTACGCGTGCCCGGGCCGCGCCCGTCCCCCGTGGGCCGGGATCAGGCGTCCAGGACCACGCACGATGCGGCGGGCACCGCGATCGAGCCGGCCAGGGCCGGGACGCCCGTGTCCGGGTCGACCGTGAACCAGGTGATGGCTCCGGAGTGCTGGTTGGCGACGTACAGGGTGCCCGCCGCGTAGGTGAGGGCGCGGGGCCAGCGTCCGCCGCAGGGGACGGTGGCGACCAGGCGCAGGGTGGGCCCTTCGACGGCGAGCACGGAGAGGACGTTTGTGCCGCGGGTCGCCGTCCACACGTGACGGCCGTCGGGCGACGCCACGATGCCCGAGGGGTACGCGTCGTCGTCCGGGGCCGCCGGGAGCACCGGGGCCTCCCCCAGGGCCTCCAGGAGGCCGTTCCGGGCGTCCCAGCGGCACACCGTGACGGTCGGGGTGAGTTCGTTGAGCACGTGGACGTACGAGCCGGCCGGCGAGGACGGGTCCGCCCCGGCGGTCGGGGCGAAGGCGAGGTGGCGCGGGCCGGAACCCGGCCGGAGCCGGGTCACGCCCCGCACGACCGGCACCCCGCCCTCCAGGGCGCAGACCCGCACCGTGTCCGTGCCCAGGTCCACGGAGACGAACCGGTCGCCGGCCGGGGCGGGCACCACCTGGTGGGCGTGCGGGCGCCGCGGGCGGTCCGGGCGCGGATCCGCGTCGGTGAGGCGGAGGGTGCCGGACGCGGTGGGGGCGAGGGTGCCGTCGGGGAGCAGGGGGACGGCGGTGACACTGCCGGCGGTGTGGTCGGCGGTCAGGACGTGGCCGTCGAACACGCACAGGTGCGTGGGGCCGGCGCCGACCGCGACGGGTGGGCCGGTCAGCGCGGGCTTGTCGTCCGTGACCCGGTAGGCGGCGACCGCGCCCTCGGTGGTCTCGCTGACCGCGTAGAGCGTCTCGCCGTCGGCGGAGAGGGCGAGGTAGGACGGGTCGGGGACGTCGTCCGCGGCGCCTGCGACGAGGGTCAGGGCGCCGCTGTCCTCGTCCACGGCGGCGACGAGGACGCCGGGTCCTCCGTCCGCCGTGAACGAGCCGATGTACGCGCGGCGTTCCCGCTTCCCGTGTGCTGCTGCCACTGCCGTCCCCTCCCGGTGGTGTTCGGTGCGGGTGAGGGTAGCAGCAGGTCTAGACCAACAGCAGGGTGCCTGTCGGAGGGGCTGGATGCCCGTCGGGGACACGGGATGCCCGCCGGGGACGCGGGGCGCCGTCGGTCAGGAGCCGGCCAGCCGGGAGCCGGAGGTCCTGCCGAGGGGCAGGGCCAGGTCGGACAGGGTCCGCTCCAGGTTGTGGAGGTGGACCAGGGGTGTGCCGGGTTCCGGCTGATGCGGGGCTTCCTGGCCGATGAGGTGCTGCGGCCAGGCCGGGGCCCTGGTCTCGTGGACGGTGAGGGCCTCCACCGCGGCCTTCACCCGCCAGCAGGCGGCCACGAGGGACGCCTCGTGCGCGGCGGGCGGTTCGGCGGTGGCCGACACGAGGGCGTGGACCTCGCTGACGCAGTCGTCGAGCAGGCGGAGCGCCTGGCGGGCGCGCTCCTTGCGGCCGTGGAACGGGTTCAGCGGATGCACCAGCGGGGCGAGGGCGACGCGGGCCCGGCCGAACAGTGCCTCCAGCTCGGCGGCGTGCGGTGCCGGGTCGGCCTCGGGGTCGCCTTCGAGCCGGGCGGCCGTCTCGGTGGCGGCGGCGTGCACGCAGTGCAGCGCCCGCTGGATCCAGGCGTCGTTGGTCGCGTGGGTGGTGACCGGCAGGACGAGGACGACCGCGAGCATGGCGCAGCCGGCGCCGACCCCCGTCTCGACAAGCCGCAGCGCGAGCAGGTGGACGTCCAGGACGCCCAGCAGTCCGTAGAGGAGGCTGGCCATCACGGTGACCGCCAGCATCATCCAGGAGTACGACACGGCCGCCGTGTAGAAGATCCCGAAGACGCAGAGGGCGACCAGGGCGGCCGACGCCACGGGCGCCCCGTCCAGCGGGACGGCCACCACGAGGCCGAGGGCGACGCCGATCACGGTCCCGAGGACACGGCGGAAACCGCGGACCAGGGTCTCGCCCCGGGAGGTCGTGTTGACGAAGATCCACCAGGCGGTGCCGACGGCCCAGTACCAGCGGTCCTCGGAGAACCCCTGGCCGACGACGAGTGCGACGGCGCAGGCCGCCGCGGCCTGGAACGCCTGCCGGGTCGTGGGCCGGTCCAGACCCGTGCGGGGCGCCTCGGCGGGGGGCGCGACCGGCGGGGCGCCGCGTTCGATGGGCCACAGGACGAAGCGCACCGCCCCGGCGACCAGCAGGGCGAGCGTCATGGCGGCGTAGAGACCGGGCAGGTCCGCGGGGACGGCGTGCAGGAACTGCGTGACGAAGAAGCTCATGAACGCGAAGATGCCGAGCGCCTGACCGCGCGCTCCCCAGCGGCGGGCGTAGACCCCGCAGAAGACCGTGACGACGAACGCGATGTCGCGGACGGCCGTGCGGTCGTGCAGGGCGGTCGCGAACGCCAGGACCGGAAACCCGGCGAGGGGCAGCAGGGCGGTGGTGACGCGCTGGGCGCTGACCGTACCGTCGGTGACGGTGAAGAGGGCGAGGAGCGCGGCGAGGCCTCCGGTGATCGACGCCGGGAGAGGGAAGCCGCACATCTCGGAGACGGCCACCGCGGCTCCCACGCCGACGACGGCGCGGACGGAGTTCCGCAGCCTCAGACGCCCCGGATCGGGCGCTGTGAACATCCTCTTCATGGCCGTGTACCGCCCCCTTGCACTGTGCGTGCCGCGTCCGCCGCGGTCTGGGTCTCAGGGGCGGCGGGCACAGCGAAGGCGCCGCGCTCCGGATCCGGCCTCGTCGCCGTCCGGCACTGCGCGGCGCCGAAACTACGTGGATAGGACAACAGATAAGCATCTTCGACCCCAATGGCTCAACAGGAGGGTCCGGAACTGAGCCATTGGCCCTGCCGAGGGCGGACGCGGCAGGCACCCGGTAGGCCAACGGACCAGACGCCCGGCGAACCCCACGTCCGGCTCCCCCCGGAGCCGCGTCACGGGGAGCGGTGCGGGGGCCGTTGATACGGTTTCCATGATCGTCGGATGGCGCAGGGAGGTCGAGTGATCATGGCCGTGGACGAACTCGACACCCGCATCCTGCGGCTGCTGCTGGAGCAGCCGCGGACGAGTGTGCGGGAGTACGCCAGGGTGCTCGGTGTCGCCCGGGGGACGCTTCAGGCGCGGCTCGACCGGCTGGAGCGGGACGGTGTGATCACGGGGACGGCGCCGTCGCTCTCCCCCGCCGCGCTCGGCCATCCGGTGCTGGCCTTCGTCCACATCGAGGTGACCCAGGGCCACCTGGACGATGTGGGGGACGCGCTGGCGGCCGTCCCGGAGATCATCGAGGCGTTCTCGATCACGGGCGGCGGTGATCTGCTGACCCGGGTGGTGGCCCGGGACAACGCGCACCTGGAGGACGTGATCCAGGCACTGATCAGCCTGCCCGGCGTGGTGCGCACCCGTACGGAGGTCGCGCTGCGGGAGCGGGTGCCGTACCGGCTGCTGCCGCTGGTGGAGTCGGTCGGCCGGACGGCCGGGAACTGATCGTCGCGGGCTCTCTCCGTTGGGGCGGCGAGGCTTCGTCGGCGGCTGCGGGTGGCTGGGGGCTTCCTCGCCCAAGTTCCCCGCGCCCCCGAAAAGCAGGGGCGCGGGGAACTTGGGCGAGCAACCACGACGCACTCGCACCCGCCAGAACCACCCGCACCGCCGAGCCATCAGGCGCCCGGCCCGAGATGCTCACGTGTCGAAGTCGACCGTCAGCGTCTCCGACGCCGGATACGTCTGGCACGTCAGGACGTATCCCGCCGCCACCTCCGCCGGTTCCAGCGCGTAGTTGCGGCGCATGTCCGCCTTGCCGTCGGGGACGAGCGCACGGCACGTGCCGCAGACGCCGCCCTTGCAGGCGAAGGGGAGGTCGGGGCGGGTGCGCTGCGCCGCGTCGAGGATCGTGCGGTCGCGGGGCAGCGGCGCGGTGGTCGTACGGCCGTCGAGCGTGATGGTGACCTCACTGACCGGGCCCTCGGCGGCGGCCTCCTCGTGGCGCACCTCGCGGACGGGTTCGTCGTCGGCATAGAAGAGCTCCTGGTGGACGCGGTCGGCGGGGACACCGAGGCCGGTGAGGACCTGCTGGGCGTCGCGGACCATGCCGTGGGGGCCGCACAGCCACCAGTGGTCGGCCGTGTCGACGTCGACGAGGGAGCCGATGAGCGCCGAGAGCCGCTCGGCGTCCAGGCGGCCCGAGAGCAGCTCCGCCTCGCGCGGCTCGCGGGACAGTACGTGGGCCAGCTGGAAGCGGGCCGGGTACAGGTCCTTCAGGTCGGCGAGTTCGTCGGCGAACATCACCGTGCCGGTGCGCCGGTTGCCGTAGAAGAGGGTCACCGTGGAGCGGGGGTCGGCGGCCAGGACCGACTCGGCGATGGAGATCATCGGGGTGATGCCGGAGCCCGCCGCGATCAGCACATGGTGGCCGGGGGCGGTGAGGTCCGGGGTGAAGAAGCCGGTGGGCGGCATGACCTCGACCGTGTCGCCGGGGCGTACGTCGTGCACGAGCCAGGAGGAGAACAGGCCGCCCGGTACGACCCGGACGCCGATGCGCGGTGCCGAACCCGCCGGTGAGCAGATCGAGTACGACCGGCGTTCGTCCCGTCCGTCGATCTCGCGCCGCAGGGTCAGCGACTGGCCGGGGGCGAACGTGAACTCCTCGGCCAGCTCGTCCGGGATCTCGAAGCCGACGGCCACCGCGTCCTCGCACAACGGCCGTACCTCGGCGACGCGCAGGGCGTGGAACACGGGCCGGCGCCGGGCGCGCGGGCGTACGGCAGGAGCGCCGCCCTCGCCGTCGCCGTCGACCGGACCGCCGGGCACGGCGGAGGCGACCGAGCCCGCGAACTCGCCCGCGGCCTCCGCCACCGGCGCCTCGCGCAGGCCGGCCGTCGGCCCTTCCGTGAAGCCCTTCATTCAGATCTCCTTGACGTGCTCGAACGGCTCGCGGCAGGTGTGGCAGCGCCACAGGGATTTGCAGGAGGTGGCGGCGAAGCGGGAGGTCTCCTCGGTGTCCTGGGAGCCGCAGCGGGGGCACGCAACCGTGCGCCGGGTGGGGGACAGTTGGAGGGTGACCGGGCCGCGGGGGGCGGACCCCGGCGGGGCGATGCCGTGTTCGGTCAGCTTGCGGCGGCCCGACTCCGTGATCCAGTCGGTGGTCCAGGGCGGGCTGAGGACCGTGCGGATCTCCACCCGGTCGTATCCGGCCGCGCGCAGCCTCGCCGCCACGTCGGCCCGCATCTCGGCCATGGCCGGGCAGCCCGAGTAGGTGGGGGTGAGGCTCGCGATCACCGTGCCGTCGCCGGTCAGCTCCACGTCCCGCAGGACGCCGAGGTCGGCGAGGGTCAGCATCGGAAGCTCGGGGTCGGGCACCTGCCCGGCGATCTGCCGGGCCCGCCGCGCGTCGAGCAGGGTGCTCACCATGTCGCCTCCGGGTGGGCGCGGGCCACGCACTGCAACTCGGCGAGCAGCGGCGCGAGATGCTCCGTGTGGTCGCCTGAACGACCGGCTCCCGGCAGCGGCCGGTACACCGGCATGGGCAGACCGGCGGCCTCCGTGACCTGCCGCAGCACGGCGACGACCGCGTCCCGTACGTCGTACGCGGTGAACAGCTCGCCGAAGTACGGGCCCACCTGCTCCAGCGCCTTGCGCATCCGCCGGTGCGACTCGTCGGTGCCGTCGCCGAGCCGTACGGCCCAGTCGGCCGCGTACTGGCGGTGGTAGGCCAGCTCCTTGACCCCCTTCGCCGCGATCGCCGCGAGGACGGGGTCGGGGTGGTCCACCAGCCGTTCGAAGTGCGCGAGGCGCCAGCTGGACAGGACGAGGAGCCGGACGACGGAGAACGCGAAGTCGCCATTGGGGAGTTCGGCGAGGCGGACGTTGCGGAAGTCGTCGGCGTCCCTGAAGTAGGCGTAGGCGTCCTCGTCGCGGCCGGTGCCGTCGACCTGCCCGGCGCGGGAGTACAGCAGGCGGGCCTGGCCGAGGAGGTCGAGGCCGATGTTGGCGAGCGCGACCTCCTCCTCCAGCTCGGGCGCGCGGGTGGTCCACTCGGCGAGCCGCTGGGCCGAGACCAGGGCGTCGTCGGCCAGCGCCACGCAGACGAGGGCGAGTTCGCGTACGTCGACGCCCTCGGGCACGCCGGTGTCCACGCCGTGGAGGGGGTCCTCGAAGCCGGTGCCGTAGGCCCAGCGGGTGTCGTCGTCGTGTCCCTCTGCGAGGGTCATGTAGACGTGGTCGTCACTCATGCCCTGCTCCTCAGATGTGCGGGACGTCGTCGGGGATGTCGTAGAACGTCGGGTGGCGGTACACCTTGTCGGCACTGGGGTCGAAGAAGGGGTCCTTCTCGTCGCGGGTGGAAGCCGTGATGTGCTCCGAGCGCACCACCCAGAGGGAGACGCCCTCGTTGCGACGGGTGTACAGGTCGCGGGCGTGGGTGAGGGCCATCTGGTCGTCGGCGGCGTGCAGGGAGCCCACGTGGACGTGGTTCAGGCCCCGCTTGCCGCGGACGAACACCTCGTACAGCGGCCAGTCGCCCTTGTTCCCGCGCGCCGCGCCCCTGTCGTCCGTGCCGGTCATGCCGCCGTCCCCTTCCGGGCTCGCTCGCTCTGCCGGGCGGCGTGGGCGGTGGCCGCCTCGCGCACCCAGGCGCCTTCCTCGTGGGCCGTCCTGCGGCGTTCCATCCGCTGGTCGTTGCAAGGTCCGTCGCCGCCGATGACCCGCTTCAGCTCGGCCCAGTCGGGGGTGCCGAAGTCGTGGTGGCCGCGCTCCTCGTTCCACTTCAGGTCCGGGTCGGGGAGGGTGACGCCGAGCTTCTCGGCCTGCGGGACGGTCATGTCGACGAAGCGCTGGCGCAGTTCGTCGTTGGAGTGCCGTTTGATCTTCCAGGCCATGGACTGCGCCGAGTTGGGCGAGGCGTCGTCGGGCGGGCCGAACATCATCAGCGACGGCCACCACCAGCGGTCCACCGCGTCCTGCACCATCGCGCGCTGCTCGTCGGTGCCGCGCATCATCGTCAGCAGCAGTTCGTAGCCCTGCCGCTGGTGGAACGACTCCTCCTTGCAGATCCGCACCATCGCGCGCGCGTACGGGCCGTAGGAGCTGCGGCACAGCGGGACCTGGTTGCAGATGGCGGCGCCGTCCACGAACCAGCCGATGACACCGACGTCGGCGAAGTTCCGCGTGGGGTAGTTGAAGATCGACGAGTACTTCTGACGGCCCTCGATGAGCCGGCGGGTCAGGTCCGCGCGGTCGGCGCCGAGAGTCTCGGCAGCCGAGTACAGGTACAGGCCGTGGCCCGCCTCGTCCTGGACCTTGGCGAAGAGGATCGCCTTGCGGCGCAGGGACGGCGCGCGCGTGATCCACTCGCCCTCCGGCTGCATGCCGATGATCTCGGAGTGCGCGTGCTGCGCGATCTGCCGGACGAGGGTTCTGCGGTAGCCCTCCGGCATCCAGTCGCGCGGCTCGATCCGCTGGTCGCGCGCGATCGTCGCGTCGAAGTGCTCCTGGAGCGCGTCCTCGGGCGGCGCCCCGGCGGAATCTGTCGTCGTCATCGATACCAGCTTCCCAACCGACCATTCGTTCGGTATCAGTGTGACGCGATTCGCGCGGCCGGGCAAGACCCGTCTTCCCTCCCCCCGGCGCCGCCCGGGGACCCGCCGACGGGCCGGGGGCCGAGTCGGTGCCGGCCGCCGCCGGTGGCGCCGTGCCGACCGCCCCCGGTGGCGCTACCGCCCGGTGCCCCGGTGCACCACATGGCCGCCCGTCAGGGTGAGGAGGACCGGTGCCTCGGCGACCTCGTCGGCGGGGGCCTCGACGGGGTCGAGGCCCAGTGCCGTGAGGTCCGCCCGGAACCCTTCGGCGATCCGTCCGGCGACCGCCTCCTCGCCCGCCGCGAGCGCCGCGTGGCTGGTGCAGCCCTCCAGCGCCTGGAGCCCGGTCAGTCCGGCCCGGCCAGACGCGGCGCCGCGCGGTGCCCGGGCCGTGGCCAGGACCCCGCGGGCGTCATGGTGGGCGATCGGCCAGTCCGAGCCGAGCGCGACGACCGCGCCCGCGTCCCGCAGGTCCCGCAGCCGCCAGGCCCGCGAGGCGCGCTCCTCACCGAGCCGGGACGACCACGCGTCGGACAGGTCGGCGCGGGTGTAGCCGGTGTGCGGGGGCTGCATGGAGGCGATGACCCCGACCTCCGCGAACCGTGCCACGACATCGTCGGGCACCGACTCGATGTGCTCGATCCGGTGCGCGTGCCGCGCGCCGGCCCCCAGCGACTCGACGGTCGCCAGCACGTGCCGTACGGCGGCGTCGCCGATCGCGTGGGTCGCGGTCCGCACACCGGCGCGGTGCAGTACGCGCACGGCGTCGCCGTACGCGTCCGGGTCGGGCCAGAACGCGTCGGTGCCCTGGCCGTGGCAGTCGGGGTGGTCGAGCCAGGCGGTGCCGCCCTCGACGGTGCCGTCCATGAAGAACTTCGCCCCGTCCACCCGCCAGTGCCGGCCGCCCGTGCCCTGGAGGGCGATCAGCTCCGCGAGGTCGTCCGCGTCTGCGCCGGGCATGCACCACGGCGCGAAGCGCAGCCGCAGCGGCAGGACGGTCTCCCGCGCCACGGCGTCCACGAGGGCGGGGTCGCCGAGGTCCATGACGTGGGCGCCGGTGAGGCCGGTGGCCGCCATCGCGTGCAGGAGCTCGACCAGCCGGGCGCGGCGTTCCTCGTACGCCGGGCGGGGCATGACCGAGGTGACGAGGTCCATCGCGGCGTGCTCGACGAGGTGTCCGGTCAGGCGTCCGTCGGCGTCGACCGCGATGTGGGAGCGCTGGACGAAGGTGCGTGGCCCGGTGATACCGGCGGACTTCAGCGCGGCGCCCGTGGCGAGGCCGGAGTGGCCGTCGTAGAGGCGGAGGAAGGCGGGCGCGCCGTCCAGGACGTCCTCGACGAGGGCGCGGTCGACGGGGCGGTCCCCGAACACGTTGTGGTCGAGACCCCAGCCGATGACCCAGCCGTCGGCGCGGGGCGCGGAGGCGAGCGCGGAGCGCAGTCCGGCGAGGTCGCGTACGGCGGTGAGGTCGAGCCCGGTGGCCATGTCCAGGCCCCACACGGGGTGGCTGTGGCTGTCCACCAGGCCCGGCACCAGCCATCCGCCGCCCAGGTCCACCACCTCGGTGTCCGGCCCGCGCCAGTCCCGTACGTCCGCGTCCTCGCCCACGGCGGCGATCAGTCCGTCGCGTACGGCGACCGCGGAGGCGTGCGGCCGGCGCGGATCGAGGGTGCGGACGCGGGCGCCGGTGATGACGAGATCGGCGGTGGACATGGCGAGGCGTCTCCTCAGGGTGGGGCGGCGGGTGGGGGTCGGTCGGCCGGTTGTCCGCCGGTCACTCGGCGGCTTCGGCCGGGGGCTCGGCGGCGAAGCCCGCGTACACCTCGGGCCTGGACCGGCGCAGCCACCACCCGAGGGCGAGGCCGATGACGAGGACGGCCGGAACGATGGCCGCGAGGACGGTGTTGACGGTGGTGGAGGCGCCGGTGAACTGGTCGAGATGCGTGACGACCAGGGCGATGGCACCGGCCAGGAGCACCGCCGCGGCGACGGGCGCGACGACCGTGCGCACGGCGCCCTCGCCGTGGGTGACGCGCCGGAAGTAGAGCGGCACGGCGATCGCGGCGAGGAGTTGCAGCACCAGCAGGGCGAGCATGCCGGGCGTGTTCACCCACAGCAGCAGCTGCGTGTACGGGTCGGCGCCGGCCGCGGCGAAGGCGAGGACGACGGCCGCCCCGAGGACGGTCTGGGCGATGCCGGCGACGTACGGGGAGCGGTGGCGGGGGTGGACGCGGGCCAGGGCCCTGGGGAGGATGCCCTCCTCGGCGAGGGCGAGCCCGTAGCGGTTGATGGCGTTGTGGAAGGCCAGCAGCGAGGCGAGGACGCTGGTGACGATCAGGAGGTGCATCAGGTCGGCGGCCCAGGAGCCGACGTAGACCGTGATGGCGGAGAAGAACAGGTCCGCGGGGTTCGAGCCGGCCGCGCCGATGACCTTGGTGTCGCCGAACGCCTGGATGACCGTCCACACGATGAACGCGTAGAACAGGCCGAGGAAGGCGACGGCGAGATAGGTGGCGCGGGGCACGGTGCGGGCCGGGTCGCGGGCCTCGCGGCGGTAGATGACGGTGGACTCGAACCCGGTGAACGCGGCGAACGCGAAGGCCAGGACGGCGATCATGCCGGGGACCATGGCGTTGCCGGGCGCGAAGGACGCGAGGGACAGGCCGTCGGCGCCGCCCTGGACCAGGACTCCGCCCGCGAGCAGGACGAGGATGCCGGTCTCGGCGACGAGCAGGACGCCGAGGACCTTGGCACCGAAGTCGATGGACCGGTAGCCGCCGTAGCCGATGATCAGCAGGCCCAGGAGGGCGACGGGCAGCCAGGGGATGTCGGCGCCGAACAGGGAGCGGGCGGTGTCGCGGGTGGCGGTGCCGAGGAGGCCGTAGACGCCGATCTCCATGCCGTTGTAGCCGATGAGCGCGAGGAGCGCCGCGCCGATGCCGGCCCGGCGGCCGAGGCCGCGGGTGATGAACGCGTAGAACGCGCCGGCGCTGCGGACGTGGCGGCTCATGGTGGTGAAGCCGATGGCGAAGACGGCGAGCGTGAGACCGGCGAGCAGATAGCCCACGGGAGCGCCGATGCCGCCCATCAGGATCGCGAGGGGGGCGACGCCCGCCATCACGGTGAGCGGGGCGGCGGCGGAGACCACGAAGAAGGCGATGTCGGTGGTGCCGAGGGAGCCCCGGCGCAGCGAGTACATGGCGGGCGCTTCGGTCCCGGCCTGGTCCGCGCCGGGCGCGGAGGGGGTGACGGTCATCGGGGAAAGCCCTTCTGGCTGCTGGGCGGACAGGGCCACCGGGTGGGCGGGTGACGAGGCCACCGGGTGGGCGGGGTCGCCCGGACCGGTAAACCTAAAGGCTTTCGGTTTTGGCAATGTAACCTTCACCACGACCGCTGGGAAGACCCCGAAGAGGACGGACACCATGGGACGGCCGCGCACGCCCCTGCTGGACCGGGAGCGCATCACCACCACCGCACTCGAACTCGTGGACGAGCAGGGCGATTTCAGCGTCCCGCAGATCGCCAGGCGGCTCGGGGTGCAGACCGGGTCGCTGTACCACCATGTGGACGGCCGGGACGGCATCGTGGAACTGCTGCGCGAGCGGGTCGCCGAGGGCATCGACGTCTCCGCGCTCGAACTGCGCCCCTGGCACGAGGCCCTCGCTGCCTGGGCCCGCTCCTACCGCGCCGCCTTCGCCGCCCACCCGCGTGCCATCCCGCTGCTGATGACGTCCCCGGTACGGGCTCCGCGCGTCCTGGAGCAGTACGAGCGTGCCGTCGCCCTGCTCCTCGACGCGGGCTTCCCCCTCCCGGACGTGATGCCGGTGCTGGTCGCCCTGGAGAACGTCGTCCTCGGTTCGGCCCTCGACCTCGCCGCCCCGGCAGCCATGTGGGAGATCGCCGACGAGACGGCCACGCCGCGCCTGGCGGAGGCCCTCGACGCGGTCGGGGACCACCGCGCGGACGCCGCCTTCGAAGTGGCCCTGGAGGGCTTCCTCACCCATGCGCGCCGCCGACGGGCGACCTACGCGGGGACCTGACACCGCGGCCCCCGTCACCGGGGACAGCACGAGGAGCACTCCCGCGCACCACCGGCACACCGACGCCCTGACGCGCTCCCCCGCTCGGGCGTGCCCGATTGCCGTGGACCGCGCCGCGGCTCAGAGTCGTGGCGTGGTGCGACGCTTGGGCAGTCGGCGATACCCGGGGGCCGTGTGCCGTTGACGGTCACGGTGCCGACCTCGCTGGGTGTGCGCCCCGGGAACGACACGCGTACCTTCCTGAGCTGGGTGAAGGGGGAGAGCGACCGGGTCAGGTTCCTGTTGCCGGTGGTCGTGTACCCGCCCGGGCGGAACGACCCGGTGAAGCCGGCCGGCGGCTACGACGCCTACCTGGCCTACCTGCGCGGGCAGAGCGACTACCACGTGAAGGGGCGGGACACGGACGAGACCACCGTCGACGGGCACCGGGCGACCCTGATGACCGGCACCACCGACTGGTCGCTCAACGGCAGCATCGGCTGCCCCACGGCCGACGGGGACGCCGAGGACGACTGCTTCGGGCTCCAGCCCGAGTACGCGCTGCGCGTGGCCGTCGTCGACATCGGCGACCGGACCCCGCTGATGGCCTGGGCCGGCGTGAACACCGACCGGCAGCGCGACACCACGGCAGCGTTCACCCGCTTCGAGACCATGCTGCGCGGTCTGGAGTTCTCGCCTCAGTCCTGGCGAAACCCTTCCGCCCGGCGCACCGGGCATGGCGGGAAAAACTCCTGTGCGGCGGTTCGTGCACCTCTGCGATCATCGCGGGATGGTCGACCGTCTCGCATCAGTGGTTCTCCGGCACACCCACCGTCTGCCCGCCCCCGTGGGGTCCGCGGGGGACGGCGCCGCCGCGGCGCGGCAGTTCGACGCCGCGTTGCTGTCGGTGGGGTTCAAGCTGTCGGCGGAGCTGATGGCGCATCTGTCGGGGCTGTCGCCCGCCGCGGTGGCGCACACCGCCACGCGCACGCTGCGCACGGTGCGCGAGATGGTCGGCGACCACGTCGCGCACAACGCGTACTTCATCGACTTCCCCGCCAACGTGCCGGACACCGAGGAGTTCTGGACGCGCTGCGTCGCCGAGGCGCTCCGTGACCGCAAGGCGCGCGGCAGTGTGCTCTCCCAGCTGGCGCACGGGGTGCTGAACCTCCTCAGCCTGCCGTCGTACGGCCGCTACCAGCACACCTACGAGGAGATGCTCGCGGTGCAGGACGAGCTGATCGCCTCGGCCGGCGACCGTCTGACGGTCCTGCACCTCGGCGGGGCCCTGGACGACGAGGTCACCGCCCTGTACCTGGCGCTCGCGGGCAGCACCACACCGCTGGGCGAGGAGCACCTCGCCGATCTCAAGGCCCTCGCGGAGCGGTGCGCGGCGGGGCCGCAGCCCGAGGCGATCCCGGTCCGGGAGAACCGCGCGGTGGTCAACGAGGCCCGCCTCGGCGTCGGCGCCGACCTGCTCCTGGACACCGTCACCGATGTGCTGCGGCTGGCCTGCGCCCTGTCGGGCGGCGACGTGACGCTGCGGGAGCCGACGCGGTTCCGGACGGTACCGCGTCCGGTGCGCCGGGCGCTGCTCGCCGGTCTGGACGCCGTGGTCGCCGCGAACCCCGCGAAGCTCTGCGACGTCCACGCGTACCGCGAGCCCTTCAAGCGGCTCGGTGAGCGTCTCCACCCGCACGAGTACCCGCGGTGGCCGCACGCCGCCCACGTGTTCGCCGTCGCCCGCGGCGAGAAGGAGGCCCGGTCCTTCGACAGCCGGGCGCAGCGACTGCTCGGTGCGTACGACGTCCCCGGCGCCGTCGGGCTGCTCTGCTCCGCCCCGGGCAAGCTGTTCCGGGCGCTCGACCATCTGCTGCGGATCGCCCCCGACCAGGACGAGCGGGACACGGTGGTGGCCGCGGCCGTGGAGGCCGCCCCGCGGGTGTCGGGCCGGGTCGTGCTGGCGGTGCGCGAGCATCTGCTCAACCGGGAGCGGGAGTCCGGCGAGCGCCGGGTGTTCGTCAACCGCGCGGGCCGCGCCTGGGTCGCCGCCGATGCGCGGCCGCCCGTGCCGGCGCCGGACCGCGAGCGCCTGATCGCCGCCCTCGACGCGGAGCTGCGGCGCCGTCTGCCGCCGGCGGGCCGGCTGCTCGTCGACCCGGACGTCCTGGACGTGGCGCTCCCGCTCAGCGGCCGGGCGACCACCGGCGGGCTCGGGGTACTGCCCCGCGGCTCCGTCTCGGCCGTCGAGGGCGAGCTGTTGCGCTTCTTCGTGTACTGGAAGGAGCGGGAGCGGCGAACCGACTACGACCTGTCGGCGCTGCTCCTGAACGCCGACCACAGCACCGACAGCTGGCTCTCGTACACCTCGCTCAAGGCCGTCGGAGGCGAGCACTCCGGCGACGTCACGGAGGCGCCGGAGGGGGCCTCGGAGTTCATCAACCTGCGGCTGGACCGCGTGCGGGCCACGTTCGTCGTGCCGCAGGTCAACATCTACGCCGGCGAGGGGTTCGAGGAGGTCGAGGAGTCGTTCTTCGGGTTCATGCTGCGGGACGGGGAGCAGAAGGGCCGTCCGTTCGAGCCGCGCACGGTGCGGATGAAGTCGGAGCTCCGGGGACCGGGCCGGGTGGCGCTGCCGCTGGCCTTCAAGCGCGAGCGGGACGGCGGGTGGCGGGCGAAGTGGCTGCACCTGTACCTCAGGGGCATCTCGTCGGAGAACCGGGTCGAGGAGAACCAGGCGTCGGTGTCGAAGGTGGTGAAGGCCGTCATGGAGCGGGAGCAGCTGACCGTGCGGTACCTCGTCGGCCTGATGGCGGACGCCGAGGGGACGACGGCCGTGGAGTCCTGGGACGGGAAGTCCGTGCCCGACGAGCCGGTCACGTACCTCGGTCTGGAACGCCCCGAGGGGCTGCACCCGGACTCCCGGGTCATCACCCTCGAAAATCTGCGCGACGTGATTCCGGCCTGAGTGCTAGCGTTGCCGACGGCGAGGCCATGAAGGGGCTTCCTTCTCAATTCCTTTCCAGAAACGAGTCCCTTCGCTTTCCTCGCCGTTCACGTCGCCCCGGGCGGCGCCCGCGTTCAGTGCGCAAGCGCCGCCCGTGCCGCGTTCAGGGCCTGTTCCGCGTAGCCGCGACCGAAGAGCACCGTGTGGACCAGCAGGGGGAAGAGCTGGTGGAGGCCGACACGGTCGCGCCAGCCGGCGGCGAGGGGCGCCGCCCGCTGGTAGCCGTCGAGCACCCGGTCGAGGTGGGGGCAGCCGAAGAGGGCGAGCATCGCGAGGTCGGTCTCGCGGTGGCCGCCGTGCGCGGCCGGGTCGATGAGCCAGACCCGGCCGTCGCCGCCCCAGAGGACGTTGCCGTTCCACAGGTCGCCGTGCAGCCGGGCGGGGGGCTCGGCGGGTCCCGCGAGGCCGGGCAGTCGCGCGCAGACCTCCTCGATCACGGCGGCCTCCGCGGGTCGGATCGTGCCGTCGTCGACCGCGAGCCGCAGATAGGGCAGCACCCGGTGCTCGGCGTACCAGCCGGGCCAGTCGGTGCCGTGGGCGTTGCGCATGGGGGCGCGCCCGATGAACGCGTCCGCCGGGCCGCCCGGGGGCGCGGCGCCGAAGGCGGGCGCTCCGGCGCCGTGCAGGGCGGCCAGCAACTCCCCGAAGCGGGCCGCCGCCTCGGCGCCCGGTGAGCCCTGCCGGACCCGGTCGATCACCAGGCGGTCCCCCTCCTGGCCATGGACCGACGGGATGGGCACCGCCCCGGCCTGAGCCAGCCAGCGCAGCCCCGCGGCCTCCGCCCGTGCCGCGTCCGGTCCGTCGCCCCGCTTGACGACGACCACCCGGCCGTCGTCGAGGGTGACCTCGGTGAGGGCGCCGGACAGCGGGCGCTCGTCGCGGGCCGTACGGCCGGTGAGCCGTACGGCCAGGTCACCGGGTGCCTCGTGACCGGTCATGGAGAACCACCTCCGGATCCCGTGTCGCCGACCGTGTCCCCAGGAACCGTACGGGCGGTGTGCGGCCCCGGTGAAATCCCCCGGCCGTGTCCCGGACGGGGCCGCCGGCGCGGAGAGGGCGAGGTGTGTGCCCTCTCCGCGCCGGGGCCGGGGGCGGGCGAGGGGCGCGGGTGCGCGGACCGGCCCCGACTCTGCCTCGGTAGGCGGTTTCCGCCTCCCAGGACACGAAGTCGCCCCTTTCACGCGGTGCCCGGCCACCCGCCCGGCCTGTTTGGCTTGACCCGCGGCGCGCCCCGCACAGCGGCACGCGCCGCTCACCGCCGCCGCTCCGGCGTCCACCGCCTCGGAATCCGCCCACGACCACGTCGTACGCGCGCCACCCGAGTTCCCCGCACCACCGTCGACCGGTGTTCCGGTGTCCGCCCGTGTTCCCGCGCGTCCCCGCATGTCCAGGCACATCCGCGTACGTCCGCTCACCCTTCGGGAGGGAATGTGACCGCCCCCGTAAGTTCCTCCGAAAGCGCCCCGGATCCCGCCGACGGACCGCACAGCACCAGTCTGAGCACCCGGGCCGCGCGTCAGCTCGCGACGACCACCAAGTCCGAACCGCAGATGCAGGCCATCACGTCCCGGTGGCTGCTCAGGACGCTGCCGTGGGTGGACGTCCAGGGCGGCACCTACCGGGTCAACCGGCGCCTCCAGCTGCGGGTCGGCCGGGGCAGGGTGCAGTTCGACCAGAACGGCGCCGACGACGTCAAGGTCATCCCGGAGACGCTCACCGAACTGCCCGCGCTGCGCGGCTACGCGGACCTCGCGGCGCTGCGGGAGATCTCGCAGCGCTTCCGGGTCCGTGAGGTGCGGGCCGGCCAGGTCCTGGTCGACGCCGGGCAGCCGGTGACCGAGGCGTACCTCGTGGTGCACGGCCGGTTCACCCGCTACACCACCGGCAAGTACGGCGAGGAGGAGATCCTCGGCGTCATCGCCGACGGCGACGGGCTGGGCGACGAGGCGATCGGCCACGCCGACCCGCTCTGGCTCAGCTCCGTACGGGCCGAGACGGCGGCCGTGGTGCTGGCGCTCAACTGGGACACGCTGATGGCGTTCGTGGACCGCACCCCGTCGCTGCGGGCCCAGTTCGACGCCTTCGCCGACCGGCAGAACAAGCCGATGAACCGCAAGGGCGAGGCCGACGTCCCCCTGGAGGCCGGCCATGTGGGCGAGTTGACGCTCCCGGGCGGCTTCGTGGACTACGACCTCGCGCCACGCGAGTACGAACTGTCGCTCACCCAGACGGTGCTGCGCGTGCACACCCGGGTCGCGGACCTGTACAACCACCCGATGGACCAGACGGAGCAGCAACTCCGCCTGACCATCGAGGAGATCCGGGAACGCCAGGAGTGGGAGCTGGTCAACAACCGCGAGTTCGGGCTGCTCCACAACGTCGACTACGGGCAGCGCATCAGCACCTTCTCCGGGCCGCCGACCCCGGACGACATGGACGAGCTGCTGTCCATGCGCCGCAGGACCCGCCTGTACCTGGCCCATCCGAAGGCGATCGCGGCCTTCTTCCGGCAGTGCAACCGGCGCGGCCTGATGCCCGGCACGGTCACCGTCGGCGGGCACGAGGTACCGGCGTGGCGGGGTGTTCCGCTGCTGCCGTGCGGCAAGATCCCGATCAGCCCGCAGCACACGACCAGCATCATCGCGCTGCGCACCGGCGAGAAGGACCAGGGCGTCATCGGACTGCACCGGACCGGTATCCCCGAGGAGTACGAGCCGTCGCTGAACGTGCGGTTCATGGGCATCGACACCACCGCGATCATGAGCTATCTGGTCACGGCCTACTACTCGCTGGCCGTGCTGGTCCCGGACGCGGCCGGGATCCTGGAGAACGTGCAGATCGGGTGGATGCCCGAATGAGCGAACCCTCGCCGTACGCCACGACCGTGACCCGTCTGCCGGGGCCGCCCGGCCTCGCCCGTTCCGGACGCGCCCGGCGCGGCGGCGCGGTCCCGGGGCTGCGGTACCGCCCTGCCGCGCCCGCCGACCCCGGTACGGTCGCGGAGGTCGACCGCAGGCTCGCGGCGTGGGCCGACCGCCTCGACCTGTTCCCCCGGCAGTGGCGGGCGCAGTTCGACCGGTTCGGACTCGGCCGGGCGATCGTGCTCGCGCATCCGGGCGCGGCCGGACTCGAACACCTCACGGCCGCCGCCAAGTTGCTGCTCGCCGAGCATCTCGTGGACAACGTCTACTGCGAGGTGGACGAGGGCAAGGGCGGGTCGCCGCGCGGCCTCGGCGGCCGGCTGCTCATGGCCCAGTCGGCGCTCGACCCGTTCCACGGCATCCCCGACCTGGAGGAGCGGTGGCAGCGCGGCGTACGGGCCGACGGGCCGCTGCGTTCGTACCGCCACGCGCTGCGGGACTACGCGGTGTTGGCCACGCCCAGCCAGACGAACCGGCTCGTCCACGACCTGGCGCGGCTGCACCTGGGCTATCTCGGCGAGGCCGCCTGGGCCGAGGCCGGGCACATGCCGGGGGTGTGGGAGTACCTGGTGATGCGGCAGTTCAACAACTTCCGGCCGTGTCTCGCGGTGGTCGACGCCGTGGACGGCTGGGAGCTGCCGGAGGCGCTCTACGCCCGGCCCGAGGTCCAGCGGATCACCGCGCTCGCGGGCAACGCCGCCACCATCGTCAACGACCTGTACTCCTTCACCAAGGAGATGGCCGACGACCCGGGGCATCTGAACCTGCCCGTGGTGATCGCCGCCAACGAGCGGCGCGGGCTGAAGGCCGCCTATCTGCGGGCCGTCGAGATCCACAACCGGGTCATGGAGGCGTTCGAGGAGGAGGCCGCGGCGCTGTCCGCCACCTCCCCGCCGATCGAGCGCTACGCCACCGCTCTCGCCGCCTGGGTGGCCGGCAGCCATGAGTGGCACGCCACCAACACCGACCGCTACAGCCTGCCCGACTACTGGTAACGGCCCGCACGGCCGACGCCCGATCGCAGCGAAGGAGCCTTTGTTGACCATCATCGACGCCGTCACCCCGCCCGCCGCACCGCTGCCGGACCGGTCCCCGGTCCCCTCCCCCGCCCGGTCCACCTACCAGCGGCGGGTCGCCGACTACTGGAACGCCGAGGAGAACCCGGTCAACCTCGAACTCGGCAGGATCGACGACCTGTACCACCACCACTACGGCGTCGGGGAGGCCGACTGGTCGGTCCTCGACGACGACCCCGACCCGGCCCGCCGCCGGGAACGCGTCACCGCCGAACTGCACCGCCTCGAACAGGCCCAGGCGGAGCTGCTGGCCCGCCATCTGGGCCCGCTCTCCCCCACCGACCGCGTCTTCGACGCCGGGTGCGGGCGCGGCGGCGGCAGCGTGGTGGCGCATCTGCGGTACGGCTGCCACGCCGACGGCGTCACCATCTCCGCCAAGCAGGCCGAGTTCGCCAACGACCAGGCCCGCGGGCGCGGCATCGACGACCGGGTCCGCTACCACCACCGCGACATGCTCGACACGGGGCTGCCCGCCGGGGAGTTCGCCGCCTCCTGGAACAACGAGTCCACCATGTACGTCGAGCTGGACCTGCTGTTCGCCGAGCACGCCCGGCTGCTGCGCCGCGGCGGACGCTATGTGACCATCACGGGCTGCTACAACGACGCCTACGGGCGCGCCTCCCGCGAGGTGTCCCTCATCAACGCCCACTACATCTGCGACATCCACCCGCGCTCCGCGTACTTCCGCGCGATGGCCCGCAATCGTCTGGTCCCCGTCCATGTGCAGGACCTCACGGCGGCCGCCCTGCCCTACTGGGAGCTGCGCAAGCAGGCCGACCACCTGGTCACCGGCATCGAGGACACCTTCATCACGGCCTACGAGAACGGCAGTTTCCAGTACCTGTTGATCGTGGCCGACCGCGTCTGACGCCCCCCACGGTCATGGTTCCGAGGTCTCGGATTCGAGCGCGGCGCGCGTGGGCCCGCCGTAGACGCCCGACTCGTCGTCGAGGACGACGCGGGTGAGCTGGTAGCCGCGGACGGCGTTCTCGACCTCGGTGTCGTACGCGCCGTCGGCGTCGCCGTTGTAGAGGCCGACCTGGCGCAGACGGAGCTGGAGTTCGGTGACCTCGGGGCCTCGGTCGCCGAGGCCGAGGACGGGGTTCTGCTCGGCGCTCCCGGTCGGCACGGGGACCGAGGTGCGGGTGGCGCCGCTGTGGGACGGGGTCCGGGTGGGGTCGGCGGAGCCGCTCGGGCCGGCCGGGTTCTCGGTGGTGGCGCTCTCCTCCGGGGAGGCGGTCGGGGAGCCCGCCGGCCGGGTGGGTGAGGCCGTGCCGGTCGGGGTCGGCGGCGGGGCCGTGCCCTCCTGGGCGGCCGCTTCCGGCAGCCGGGCGCGGACGTCGTCGGGCAGGGAGCCGTCGCGTGAGGGGGTGTCGTACGAGAAGAGTCCGGTGACGAGTCCCGCCGCCACCAGGGCGGCCACCGCGGCGGCTCCGGCCCCCGCCGCGAGCGCCTTCCGGCGGTGCCGTCCGCCCTCGCGGAGGCCGGCGCCGGCGGCGGGGTGCTCGTGCGGGGCACGCGCCGGACGCGGGTCCTCGGCGAGGGACGACAGCTCCTGTGTGGGGGCGTCCGACGGGGGCGCGGTGCCGTCTGCGTTGTCCGTTCCGGGGACAGGGCCGTCGTGTGGCTCGGCGGGGTCGTGGGAGCCGGTGGTGTCGTCGCCGACCTTCACGAACGGCCGTATCCGTACGGGGTCGAAGTCCTCCGCCGCCGCGGCCTGTGCCGTCCGGGAGTCCCGGTGGGCCTCGGACGCCTGCTCGGCGCAGGAACAGGCCGGGGTGCCGTCCGCCGCCCGGGGCGTACCGCACTGGGGGCAGACGGGGCCTGTCGGTTCAGTCACGGGCGGTCTCTCTTCGAACGGGTCTTCCAGAGTTCTCACAGTCTTCTACACGAAATCCCCAAGACTTGCTTGAATCTCGAACCAGAACCCGCACAGGAGATCGAAAAACGGCCAACTCGACGCGTCACTGAACAAGGTGACGGTCCGTCGAGTGGTGAGGACGGCGGTTGAGGAGCTGCCGTCGGGCCAGGCGGCCGACCGTCCTGCGGGGTGCCGTGCGGATGGTCCGCAGAACGGGCAGCTGATCCGGGGAGAGCCTGGCCCGCTCGCCACCGCCCGCGATCAGGGCGTTGACCGGGGCCATCGGGTCGCCGCCGAACTGCCGCGCCACCAGCGCGCCCACCACCAGAGGGATCAGCACCACGGCGAGGGCCGAACCGGTGGCGGTGGCCGTGGCGGTGACCTGCCGGAGGGGGCGCGGACGCGAGGTGTGCGTGTTCATGACGACAGTGCACCAGCGGCGGGGGCGGCCCGGCACCTGCCCGCGTACTCAATTCCGGCGCCCCGGATACTCAGTGCCGCGTGGGGCACCCTTCCGGTGCGAACACCGGTGGCCGCCCCGCCCGCTCAGGCCGCCGCGGCCTCCCGCTCCCCCGCCGCCGCCCGGTGGATCGGGGTGCCCGACCCGGTCAGCGGAACACCGGTGCCGCCGCGCCGGGTGGCGACGATCTCCGCCGCGATGGACAGGGCGGTCTCCTCGGGCGTACGGGCCCCCAGATCCAGCCCGATCGGGGATCTGAGCCGGGCCAGCTCCCGCCCGCTCAGGCCCACTTCGCGCAACCGGCGCTCCCGGTCGGCGTGCGTGCGCCGGGAGCCCATCGCGCCGACGTACGCGACCGGCATCCGCAGCGCCGTCCTCAGCAGGGGCACGTCGAACTTGGCGTCGTGCGTCAGCACGCACAGGACGGTGCGCGCGTCGGTCCCGGTGCGCCCGAGGTAGCGGTGCGGCCAGTCCACCACGATCTCGTCGGCCTCCGGGAAGCGGGCCCTGGTGGCGAAGACGGGACGGGCGTCGCACACGGTCACGTGGTAGCCGAGGAACTTGCCCGCGCGGACCAGCGCGGAGGCGAAGTCGATCGCGCCGAACACGATCATCCGGGGCGGCGGTACCGACGACTCCACGAGCAGGGTGAGCCCGCCGGGGCAGTGCGAACCGTCCGGGGACAGGTCGACGGTGCCGGTGCGGCCGGAGTCCAGCATCGCCCGTGCCTCGGCCACGGCCGTCCGGTCCAGCTCGGGGTGGCCGCCGAGCCCGCCCTCGTGGGTGCCGTCGGGCCGTACGAGCAGGGCGCTGCCGAGGAGTTCGGCCGGGCCCCGCGCGACCCGGACGAAGGCGGCGGGGCCGCCCCCGGCGACGGCCGCGAGCGCCGACCGGACCACCGGGGTCCCCGCGGTGACCGGGGTGACCAGGACGTCGATCACCCCGCCGCAGGTCAGACCGACGGCGAAGGCGTCCTCGTCGCTGTACCCGAACCGTTCGAGGACCGTCCTGCCGTCCGCGAGGGCCTGTCGGCACAGCTCGTACACCGCGCCCTCCACGCACCCGCCGGAGACGGAGCCGATGGCCGTGCCCTCGCTGTCGACGGCGAGCGCGGCGCCGGGCCCCCGGGGCGCGCTGCCGCTGACGGAGACGACGGTGGCGACGGCGAAGTCCCGTCCCTCCTCGGCCCAGTGGCGCAGTTCGCCGGCGAGGTCAAGCATCCGGCGCTCCCGCGAGGAGGACCCGGTCGGGCCGGATGGGCAGGTGGCGCTGGCGTACGCCGGTCGCGTGCCAGACGGCGTTGGCGACGGCCGCGGCGGCCCCGACGATGCCGACCTCCCCGATGCCCTTGATCCCGACGGGGTCGTCCGGGTCGGGGTCGTCCACCCAGTGCGCCTCGACGGCGGGCACGTCGGCGTGCGCGGCCACGTGGTAGGAGGCCAGGTCGGCGCCGTAGTGGCCGCCCGTGGCCCGGTCCCGTACCGCCTCCTCGTGCAGGGCCATGGAGAGGCCCCAGATCATGCCGCCGGTGAGCTGGCCGCGCGCGGTGAGCGGGTTGACGATCCGCCCGGCCGCGAAGACGCCGAGCATACGGCGGACGCGGACCTCCCCGGTGGCGGTGTCGACGGCGACCTCGGCGAACTGGGCGCCATAGGAGTGCCGTTCCTTCTGCGCGAGGGCACCGAGGGCGGCGGTGGTGTCCGAGCGGACGGTGATGCCCTCGGGCGGTACGGTGCCGCCCGGGGTGAGCCGCTCCCGCAGTTCGGCGGCAGCGAGGTTGATCGCCCAGGACCAGGAGCGGGTGCCCATGGAGCCGCCGGCGATCATGGCCGGGCCGAAGTCGCTGTCGCCGATCCGCACCCGGACGCGGTCCGGCGCGACGTCCAGCGCGTCGGCGGCGACCAGGGTGAGCGCGGTGCGCGCACCGGTGCCGATGTCCGCCGCGTTGATCCGCACGGTGAAGGTGCCGTCCGCCTCCGCTGTGACGGCCGCCGTGGAGGGCCCGGCGCCCGCGGCGAAGGAGGCCCCCGCCGTGCCGGTGCCGAGCAGCCAGCGTCCGTCGCGGCGGACACCGGGACGCGGGTCGCGGTCGGCCCAGCCGAACCGGCGGGCGCCCTCGCGGAAGCACGCGGCCAGGTTGCGGCCGGCGAACGGCAGGCCCGACGCGGGACCGCGCTCGGGCTCGTTGCGCAGACGCAGGTCGATCGGGTCGACGCCGAGCTTCTCGGCGAGTTCGTCGAACGCGGACTCCAGCGCGAACGAGCCCGGCGCCTCGCCCGGCGCGCGCATCCAGGTCGGGGTCCCGACGTCGAGGCGAACGACGCTGTTGACGGTGTGGTGGGCGTCGGCGTCGTACATCACGCGCGACGGCCCGCTGCCCGGCTCGATGAACTCGTGCACCGTGGAGGTGAGGTTCAAGGAACGGTGTTCCAGGGCGCGCAGCCGTCCGTCCGCGTCGGCGCCGAGCCTGACCCGCTGGGAGGTGGGGCTGCGGTAGCCGGCGAGGGAGAACATCTGGCGGCGGGTCATGGCGACCCGGACGGGGCGCTGGAGGGCCGTCGCGGCCATCACGGCGGCCACCTGGTGGGCGCGTGCGCCCTTGCTGCCGAAGCCGCCGCCCACGTGCTCCGAGCGCACGCGCACGGCGGACGGGTCGAGCGAGAAGAGGCCGGCGAGCTCCCCGGCCACCCACATGGTGCTCTGGTTGGAGTCGACGACGTCCAGTCGGCCGTCCTCCCAGCGGGCCGTCGCCGCGTGGGGCTCCATCGGGTTGTGGTGCTCCTCGGGGGTGGTGTACTCGGCGTCCACGACCACGGCGGAGGCGGCGAGTTCGGCCTCCAGGTCGCCCTTCTCCATGACGGCGGGTTCGAAGCCGGCCGCGGGGTACGCCCGCGGGTGGTCGGCGGTGAACGCGATGTCGTGCGGCTCCTGGTCGTAGTGCACGACGAGCGACTCGGCGGCCTCCCTGGCCTGCTCGGAGGTCTCGGCCACGACCAGCGCCACCGGCCAGCCCAGATGGGGCACCCGGTCGTGCTGGAAGACGGCGGTGGTCGGGTCCGGCTCGGTGCCCAGGAGGCCGGGGTAGTCGGTCTCGACGCGCGGGGCGTTGCCGTGGTGCAGGACGGCCAGGACGCCGGGCATCGCGAGCACGGGATCGGTGTCGATTGCGCGGATCCGGCCCCGGGCTACGGTGGAGAGCACCAGCCAGCCGTGGGTGAGTCCCGTGAAGGGGATCTCGGCCGCGTAGCGGGCGGCTCCGGTGACCTTGTCGCGGCCCTCGACGCGGGTGTGGGCGGTGCCGACGGCGCCCCGGCGGGCGGCGGGGGCGGTGGTCATCGGGCGGCCTCCTCGGTGAGTCGGGTCAGTTCGGCCACGACGAGGTTCCGCATCAGGGTCACCTTGTAGGCGTTGTGCGGCAGCGGCCGGGCGGCGGCCAGTTCGGCGTCCGCGGCGGCGGCGAAGGTCTCGGCGTCGGCCCTCGCGCCGGTCAGGACGCGTTCGGCGGTACGGGCCCGCCAGGGCCGGGAGGCGACGGCGCCGAACGCCAGGCGCACGTCGTGCACGACGCCGTCCCGGACGTCGAGGGCGGCGGCGATCGAGCCGATGGCGAAGGCGTACGAGGCGCGTTCGCGCACCTTGCGGTAGCGGGAGCGGGCTGCGACGGGCGAGACCGGCAGGGTGACGCCGGTGATCAGCGCGCCGGGCGGCAGGGCCGTCTCCCTGTGCGGGGTGTCGCCGACCGGCAGGTAGAAGTCCGCGAGCGGCAGCTCGCCCGGTCCGTCCGGGGTCTCGTAGGACACGACGGCGTCGAAGGCCGTCAGCGCCACGCCCATGTCGGAGGGGTGGGTGGCCACGCAGTGCTCGCTGGCGCCCAGGACGGCGTGGTTGTGGTGCTCGCCCTCGATGGCGGGGCAACCGCTGCCGGGGACGCGCTTGTTGCAGGGTTTGGTGATGTCGGCGAAATAGCCGCAGCGGGTGCGCTGGAGCAGATTGCCGCCGACGGTGGCCATGTTGCGCAGCTGCCCGGAGGCACCCGCGAGGACGGCCTGCGTCAGCGCCGGGTAGCGGCGGCGCACCTCGGGGTGGGCGGCGAGGTCGCTGTTGGTGACGGTCGCGCCGATCCGCAGGCCGCCGTCGGCGGCGGACTCGATGCGGTCCAGTGGGAGGTCGCGGACATCGACGAGGCGGGCCGGCCGTTCCACGCCGGTCTTCATCAGGTCGACGAGGTTGGTGCCGCCGCCGAGGAAGCGTGCGTCCGGGTCGGCGTCGAGCAGGGCGAGGGCGCCGGGGACGTCGTGGGCGCGCCGGTAGTCGAAGTCCTTCACGCGACGGCCTCCTTGGCGGCCGTACGGTCGGCGGCGGCACGGGCGACGGCGTCAACGATGGACACGTACGCGCCGCAGCGGCACAGGTTGCCGCTCATGCGCTCCCGGATCTCCTCCGGTGTGAGGGGTGGTGGCCCGGCCTCGGGGCGTACGTCGTCGGTGGCGGCGCTGGGCCAGCCCGCCGCGTGCTCCTCGATCACCGCCATCGCGGAGCAGATCTGGCCGGGGGTGCAGTAACCGCACTGGTAGCCGTCCAGTTCGAGGAACGCCTCCTGCACCGGGTGCAGCCGGTCGCCGTCGGCCACTCCCTCGATGGTGGTGATCTCACGTCCCTCGGCCGCCACCGCCAACTGGAGGCAGGAGACGTTCCTGCGCCCGTCGACGAGGACGGTGCAGGCGCCGCACTGGCCCTGGTCGCAGCCCTTCTTGGTCCCGGTCAGATCGAGGCGCTCGCGCAGGGCGTCGAGCAGAGTGGTGCGGTGGTCGACGGTCAGCGTGTGCTTCTCGCCGTTGACGGTCAGGGTGACGGCGCTGTACGTCGAGGATGGGGCTGAGGACATGAACAGCCTTCTTTCGCGTATCCGGAGCGGGCCAGGGGACGGCTCCGGCAGGCACAGATGTGCGAGGACATGAAGGTCTTGGGGGGCGCGGCGCGCGGCGGCGCTAGGATGAGCCAAGCGGACAGGTGTCCGTCTACCCGGACAACGTAACGGACAGCTGTCCGGATCGGCAAGCGCACATTCCGGCCAGAGGCCGGGCGAGGAGGACTCGTGGCAGAGGAGAAGGACGCGCCTCTGCGCTCCGACGCACGGCGGAACCGCGAGCGCATCCTGGCCGTCGCACTGGAGGAGCTCACCCGGGCCGCGGACGTTCCCCTGAGCACCATCGCCAAGAAGGCGGGGGTCGGCCAGGGCACGTTCTACCGCCACTTCCCGAACCGCGAGGCCCTGGTCCTGGAGCTCTACCGGCACGAGATGCGGCAGGTCGCCGACAGCGCGGCCGAACTGCTCGCGGCCCACGCGCCGGACCGGGCCCTGCGGGAGTGGATGGACCGCCTGGCCGGGTTCGCCCTCACCAAGGTCGGCCTCGCGGACGCGATCCGGCAGGCCGCGGGCGCTCCGGGAAGCCCCGGCAGACCGGGCCCCGCCCCGGTGCTCGCGGCCGCCGACGTCCTGCTGCGCGCGGCCGAGGAAGCCGGGACCATCAGGCCCGGGGTGACCGCGGACGACTTCTTCCTCGCCATCGCCGGGCTCTGGCAGATCGGCCCGAGCGAGGACTGGCAGGCCCGCGCCACCCGCCTCATGGACCTCGTCATGGACGCCCTGCGCACGGGGGCGCCGAACAGATGACACACCGCCGGAGAGCCGACCGCCCGTGTGCGCGGCGGCCCTCCGGCGGTCGGCCGGGTCAGGACTACTTGAGCTTGTACGCGTTCTTCACGGTGATCTCGAAGGTCGACGCCCGGTCGGAGCCCTTGACCCTCAGGCTGACGGAGCCGTGCCCGTTGCGGTCGAGGTGCTCGGCGGGCAGCGTGGCGAGCGCCGGGTGCGCTATCAGCGCCCGGTTCTTGACCACCGGCACCCGCCGCCACGTCGAACCGCCGTCGAAGGACGCCTCGACGGTCAGCGCGCGCACCCTGCCCCGCGCCTGGTCACCCGTCCGCTCGATCGTGAAGGGAACGGCGGCCGTACGGCCGTCCGCCGCCCGCGACCACCTGTCGACCGGCGGCGCGAAACGCACACCGGTCAGCGGCAGCGCGGCCGCCCTCCCCTCGGCGGTCCGCCCCGAGCGGAACGTCCACACGCCCTCGACCTCGGTGTTGACGGCGTTCCACGGGGTGCGGTCGGCGTGGGCCCTGAGGGTGTAGGTCCCGGTGTCCGCCGGCACCTCCCAGGCCGCGAGCGCGGTGTTCCGCGGGAACTCCTCGGCACCGTCCCGGCTCCGGGCCAGCTCCTTCCCGTCGCGGCTGAGGGTGTAGGAGTACGTGGCGTAGAGGTCGTCGCTGGTGAACAGGTGCCGTCGGTCGGAGTCGCCGCCCAGCGGCAGGTCGACGGTGACGGTGTCGCCGGTCCGCGTGAGCTGGCGGCCGTCGGGCGCGAGCGCGGGCGCGCCCGCCGGACGGTTCCAGGACTCGGCGCGAGGGCCGGGCCGGAAGACCTCGGGCCGGGTGAACAGCGCCCTGTGCGCCAGCGGGTCGAAACTGTCCGAGTTCTGCCAGCTCCCCCGCAGCTCCTGCGCCCAGGCGATGTTCCTGGACGCGGTGAAGAACTCGGTACGGGTGCCGGGCGAGGGGACGTTGACCCGTCGTCCGCCGACCGGGACGCCCTTGACGGTCGCGGTGGCCAGCTTGGACTTCAACGGGAAGGGCCCGTCGAGGTCACCGGTCTGCTCGGCCGCGTAGTAGCGCGCTTTGGTCTGCGCGAGCTGGGAGTCCCTGACCCGTCCGGTGAAATCGGCCGGGACGCGGCCCTCGCGGAAGGCGGCCAGGTAGTACACCGGGCCGGTGGCCGTCGGGTACGCGTACTCACCCTCGCCGGGGGCGCCCTCGGGGGCCTTTCCGTACACGTAGCCCTCGGCGAGGTCCTCGCGGAAGTACGCCGTGTACCGGTTGCCCTTGGCGCGGGTCCTGGACGGCACCGCCCAGTAGTCCGGCGCCCGGTGCCGGAACTGCACGTCGGTGTGGAGGGAGAGCGGGGCGCGCTCCCCCGTGGGGGCCTTCGCCTGCCGCTGGGCGACCCCGACCTGGCGGTAGATGTTCTCGGCCTCGCGGTTGTCGACCTTGTGGGCGAGCCTGCGGGCCGCCGTGCCGCCCAGCGTCAGCTCGGTCGCCCGGTCGACGCGCACGCGGGGCTCACCGGCGAGCACGATGTCGCTGTCGAACCAGTACGAGTCGTCCTCGCTCCGGCCGATGAACGCCGAGACGGCGTAGGTGCCGGCCGGGACACGGACGCTGATCTTCGAGGAGAGGGTGGCGAGCTGCGGCTCCTCGAACGGCTCCAGGGCCCGGTCCAGCGGCATGATGTCCACGAGGGAGATCCCGTCGGCGCCCTCGCCGAGATGGTCACGGAGGTCGAGGGTGAGCTGGTGGCTCTCGGGTTCGAGGCTGAGGCCGACCGGGACGCGCACGGCCGTGGAGCCGGACTCGGCGGTCAGCAGGGCCGAGAGGGCGCCGCCCGTGCGGATGCCGTTGTCGCGGAACTCGACGGCCACGGAGGCCGTGCCCCCGGCAGGGACGGTCACCCGGTCCTCGGCCAGGGCGAGCAGACCCGTGGGCAGGTTCCCGCGGGTGGACTTCACGTCGAGGGTGAGGTCCAGGGTGATGTCCTCGGCGGAGTCGTTGGCGAAGGACACCTTGCGCCGGGTGTCCTGCGAGGAGCGGGGCCACGACAGCCGGCCGAAGTCCAGGGCGGACGACGTGGCCGTGACCCGCTGGTCCACCGCCCGCTCGGCGTCGACCAGTCCGGAGCCCTGGTCGTACACGCTCTCCTCGGCGCTGGGCCGGGCGCTGGACACCAGGGCACGGGCCACCTGGCGGGGCGACCAGTCGGGGTGGGCCTGCATCACGAGGGCCGCGGCTCCGG
The DNA here is from genome assembly GCF_055573455.1 of Streptomyces sp. NPDC030183. Classification (NCBI taxonomy): domain Bacteria; kingdom Bacillati; phylum Actinomycetota; class Actinomycetes; order Kitasatosporales; family Streptomycetaceae; genus Streptomyces; species Streptomyces sp. NPDC030183. Next base: position 35,144 of record NZ_JBVIBK010000011.1, on the reverse strand, counting down.
CGACGGCGGGCGACGCCATGGACGTACCGGACAGCCGGGTGTAGGCGTCGTCGACCGGGCCCTCTGGGCCGGGCGGGTCGATGTCGCCGATGGGGGTGTCCTTGGCGCGGGCCGCCGTCACGGCGACACCGGGGGCCTTGATGTTGGGCTTGACGCTGTGGTCGCCGAAGAGCGGCCCGCGGCTGGAGAAGCTCGCGACGGCGTCGTCACCGCCGGCCGCGCCCACGGCCAGCGCGCCCTCGGCGGCGGCCGGCGGGGAGACCGTGTAGGAGCGGGGTCCGCTGTTGCCGGCGGCCACCACGGGCAGCACACCGCGCTCCAGCAGGGCCTCGGTGGCCAGCGACCAGGGGTCGGTGCCGTCGCTCAACACCCGTGAGCCGAGGGACATGTTGACGATGTCGACGCCCTCGTCGGCCGCCCATTCCATGCCGTCGATGATGTGGGAGACGGAGCCGAGCGGGCCGGACAGCACGCGGGCGCTCAGGATCTCGGCGCCGGGCGCGACGCCGGCGTATCTGCCGTCGGACGCGGCGCCCGTCCCGGCGATGATCCCGGCGACATGGGTGCCGTGGCCGTCGATGTCGCTCTTCTCCTCGTCCCAGGAGATGAAGTTCTCCGCCTTGGAGACCCGTTCCCGGAGGTCGGGGTGGGTGGCGCGCACCCCGGTGTCGATGACGGCGACCTTGACGCCGCTGCCGTCGAGGCCCCGCTCCCTGAGGCCCTTGGCGTTGATCTGCCCGACCAGGTCGGAGACGGCGACGTCGCCGTCCGGGGTGGTCTCCGGTTCGCCGGCCGCGCTCCCCGCGTCGGCGAGTTCGACGGGGGTGTCCAGCCACACCTTCTCGACGGCGGGCCGGAGTTCGGGATCGGCGCCCTTCTCGGCGGTGGTGAGCGTCCGCCACAGGGCGCCGCCGTCGTCCTCGGGCAGGGTGACGGCGGTGGCGTCGATCGACTCCAGCGTCACCGTGGTCCCGGGCAGCGCCTCGGCCCGTGTGGCGGCGGGCAGCCGCGTGCCGCGGTGCCGGACGATCAGCGGCAGCCCGCGTCCGTCGGCGGTCCCGTCGTCGTAGCCGAAGCGGCGCAGGGCACCCAGGTCGAAGAGCTGGTCGTCGACCTCGCCGGTGGCGACCAGCGGCGCCGCGTCCATGGGGATGACCTGGAGGTCGGAGCCACTGCCCCGCCGCACGAACCCTATGTTCTCGCGGCCCTTGCCGGGCTGGATGTCGACGCGGGGCTCGCCCCGTTCGGTGCCGACGATCACGACGTCACCGGTGACGAGGGTGAAGCGCCCGCCCTTGAGCGAGGCGGACCCGTCCGCCGCGGGCGAGGCAGGGGCGGGCGTCGGGGCGGCTGCGGGGTCGGTGGGAGTGGCCGCGGTGGATAAGCCGCTCTGGGCGGTCACGAGCAGGACGGCGGCCAGGGCGCCGCCCGTCCATGCCGGGACACGTGGTCTGGTCACGCGAACTCCGTTCGGGGTGGGGGGTGTTGGGGATGGTTCAGAAGTGAACGAAGGAACGCGAGTCACGGTATCGAAAAGGTGATCGTTTTCTAAGAGGGCCAACTCCCTTTGACCGCAAGGGAATCGGACCACTCGACGCACCCATCTTGACGCGTAAATGACAAGAGTGGCATGTTCCCCTGGGAGCGCTCCCATCTCACCAGGGAAGGGAACACCATGCGCAGCACCCGCCACTGCCCCGTCCGGATCCTTCCGCTCACCGGCCTGCTGGCCGCCCTCCTCCTCCCGTTCACGGTCGCTCTCGCACCCTCGGCCTCGGCCGCCACGGGGCGGGACACGTCCGCCGATCCGGTGCGCATCATGCCGCTCGGCGACTCCATCACCGGCTCACCCGGGTGCTGGAGGGCCGTGCTGTGGAACCGGCTGCGGAGCGCCGGCCACACGGACATCGACTTCGTCGGCACCCTCGGCCCCCAGGGCTGCGGGCAGGCCCACGACGGCGACAACGAGGGCCACGGCGGCGAGCTCGTCACCCACGTGGCCGACCAGAACCTGCTGCCGGGCCGGCTCGCCGCGACCCTTCCGGACATCGTTGTCATGCACTTCGGCACCAACGACGTCTGGAGCGGCGTCTCCCCCGACCGCATCCTCGCCGCCTACACCAAGCTCGTCGGCCAGATGCGGGACTCCAACCCCGACATGAAGATCCTCGTGGCGCGGATCATCCCCATGAACCCCGGCAGTTGCACGGGCTGCGCGCAGCGCGTCGTCGACCTCAACGCGCGGATCCCGGCCTGGGCGCGGGCGACCGGCACGAGCCGTTCACCGGTGTCCGTCGTCGACCAGTGGACGGGCTTCGACACGGCCGCCGACACCTACGACGGGGTGCACCCGAACGCGGCCGGCGACGACAAGATCGCCGCCCGCTGGTACCCGGCGCTGAGCGCGCTGCTGGAGCCGGGCTCCGGGGACCCGGGCGACCCGGGTGACCCCGGCGACGGGCCGTGCGCCGCGGTCTTCCGTGCCGTCAGCGTCTGGCAGGGCGGCTACCAGGGCGAGGTGACGGTGACCAACACGTCCGCCTCCCCCGTTCCGGGCTGGACCGCGACCGTCGTACCGGCCGGCGGGGCCCGGATCACCCAGGTCTGGAACGGCACCTTGAGCACCGCGGCCGACGGGACGGCCACCGTCACCAACGCCGCCTGGAACGGCACGCTCGCGCCGGGTGCCCGCGCCACCTTCGGCTTCGTCGCCGAGACCCCGTCGGCGTCCGGGACACCGTCGGCGACCGTCAGCTGCGTGGCGAGGAGCGCCGCCGGTTCATGACGGCCGGTGTCCTCGTCCCGCACCCCAGCCCCCGCGCCCCCCACCACCACCTCTGGAGCCGCCATGAGATCCCGTACGCCGACCGTCCGCCGCGCGGCCACGGTCGCCGCAGCCCTGCTCGGGCTGCTGCTGCCCCTGCTGGTGTCCGGCCCGCCCGCGCAGGCCGCGCCCACCGGTTTCCGTATCCAGAACGGCCGGCTCGTGGAGCGCGACGGCAACGACTTCGTGATGCGGGGCGTGAACCACGCCCACACCTGGTACGCCAACCAGATCGGTTCGCTGTCCCACATCAAGGCCAAGGGCGCCAACACGGTGCGCGTGGTGCTCTCCAGCGGTGACCGGTGGACACGCAACGACGCCGCGGACGTGGCGAACGTGGTCGCGCAGTGCAAGCGGAACCGGCTCATCTGCGTCCTGGAGGTGCATGACACCACGGGCTACGGCGAGCAGAGCGGGGCCGTCACGCTGTCGCGGGCCGCCGACTACTGGATCAGTGTGCAGAGCGCGCTGGCCGGTCAGGAGGACTACGTCATCGTCAACATCGGCAACGAGCCGCACGGCAACCTCAACTACCTGTCCTGGACCGCCGACACCAAGGCGGCGATCCGGAAGCTGCGCACCGCCGGCTTCCACCACACGATCATGGTGGACGCCCCCAACTGGGGCCAGGACTGGGCGTTCACGATGCGCGACAACGCGGCGTCGGTCTTCGCCGCCGACCCCGACGCCAACACGGTCTTCTCGGTCCACATGTACGGCGTCTTCGACACGGCCGCCGAGATCACCGACTACCTGGGCCGCTTCGTCGCCGCGAAACTCCCCGTCGTGGTGGGCGAGTTCGGGCACGACCACTCGGACGGCAACCCCGACGAGGACACCATCCTGGCCACCGCACAGCAGCTCGGCCTCGGCTATCTGGGCTGGTCGTGGAGCGGCAACGGCGGCGGCGTCGAGTACCTGGACATGGTCACGAACTTCGACCCGGATCAGCTGACGAGCTGGGGCCGGCGGCTCTTCGAGGGCCCGAACGGCATCGCCGCCACCTCGAAGGAGGCCGCGGTCTACGCCTCATCGGGCGGCGACACCACGCCGCCGACCACGCCGGGCACTCCGACCGCCTCGGCGGTGACCTCCTCGTCGGCGAGGCTGACCTGGACGGCCGCGACCGACGCGACCGGTGTCACCGGCTACGACGTGGTCCGCGTCAACGGCACGACGGAGACACCGGTGACGACCAGCACCGGCACGTCGGCCACGCTCACCGGGCTGGCGCCGTCGACGTCGTACGTGTTCGCCGTCTACGCCCGTGACGCGGCCGGCAACCGTTCGCCGCGCTCCGGCACGGTGAGCGTCACGACGCCGGCCGGCGGCACCTCGGCGTCCTGCTCCGTCGGCTACCGGGTGACGAGCGAGTGGCCCGGCGGCTTCCAGGGCGAGATCGTGATCCGCAACACCGGTGGCTCGACGATCAACGGCTGGACCCTGCGCTGGACGTTCCCGGACAGCCAGCGTGTCAGCAACCTGTGGGGCGGCACGGTGGCCCAGAGCGGCCCGGACGTCACCGTCACCTCGGCGCCGTACACGGCGAACATCCCCGCGTCGGGCTCCGCCACGCTCGGTTTCACAGCCGGCCGCGGCGGCACGAACCCGGCGCCGACGGCGTTCACGCTCAACGGAGCCGCCTGCACCGCGGTGTGACGTGTCGTCACGCTCCCGGGGCCGGTCGAACGACCGTCTCCGGGAGCGCGCCTGCCGCTGCCTGCCGGATCCCGTCCTAGAGCTCGTCCGGTCCGGCGGCGTTGCGGAGGGTGCTGATCATGGTGAGGACGGTTTCGCGGTTCGGCGGCTGGACGCGTTCGGCACCGCCATGGGTGAGGAGGCGGTGGAGTTCGTTGCTGTCGGCGAACGGCTGCAGGTACTCGGGGAGCTCCATGGTGAGAGTGCCGCGCATGGTGGGCTTTCCCTGCACGGTCTCGAAGAACACCGTCAGGGCTCGCCACGCCTCCGGCTCCGACGTCAGCGTGTGGAAGAAGGCGCGGTGGCGGCTGCGGATGATCAGGAGCACCGCGAGCTGGAGTCGGAACTCCCGGCTCAGGGGCTGTGTCCCATGGGCCTGGAAGACCGCCAGGGCCATGTTGAAGACGTTGATGTACCGCTTGAGCCGGCGCGGGTTGACGCCGAGGCCGCGCCGCAGCAGTTCCCAGAAGAAGGTGTCGTCGGCCAGTTCGGACAGATAGGGCCCGAACGCTTCCCGCAGCGTGTCGAACTCTACGTCGGGAAGGAAGAAGGGCAGCTGGACGATCTTGTCCAGGTAGGCCATGCCGGACACGACGTCCGAGGGGGCGCCCTTGAGTGCCTCGTCGAACTTGTTCGTGGCGACCGCCGCGAGTACGTCGAGATCGAGCGCCAGGACAAAAACGCACTGCGACTGCGCGAAGAAGAGCTTCAAGGACTCCAGCACCGTCATCGCCGATTCCGGCGTGCACCGGTCCAGGTCGTCGACGAACACGACGAGCCGGCCGTCCTCCCCGACGAATTCGCTGACGGCTTCGGCGAAGTCGAACTCGAAGCGGTTGACCTGCCGGTACTGCGCGGAGTCCTCCTCGGCGAGGCCCTGCAGCATGGTGTCGACCTGCTCGCCCTTGACCATGCCACCGGTGGCGAGGGCGGCCGCCGTGCCGAGTCCGGCCCGTACGGAGAGCCAGGTGGCGGCTCTGGCGAGCTTCTTCGCCTTGTCCTTGAGCGTGTCCTCCTTCTCCATCTCGGAGAGGATCGTGTGCAGCAGGGCCGCCCACACCTCGACCTTGCGGTCGTACTTCCAGGGGTTGAACCAGATCGTCCGGGTCCGGTTCGCATCGAAGCGGCGCTGCCACAACTGCAGGAAGCTCGACTTCCCCGCGCCCCAGGAACCGAAGACTCCGACGGTCAGCGGCAGCGGCGTGGCCTGTTCCACGGCATGGTGCAGCACGTCGACGTAAGGTCCGAACCGGAACGAGTCGTCCTCGGGGTTGCTGATGGGGTTGTCGGTCAGGGGACGCAACAGAGATTCTCCCGTGCTTCGAGCGGAGCCGCGGCCTTCGGGTGCCGATTATTCAGTCCGGCCGTGCCGCTGTCAGCGGAACGGAGAGTCGTCGTGTCACAGGTCGTGCCAGCCCCAGGGGTCCGACGGTGTTCCGTCCGGTTCACGGCCGTACGGGAACGCTTCCACGAGGTCGGGATCGATCACCAGGGCGAGCGAGAAGTGCCCCGAGTCCGCTGCCGTGGCGGCGAGTTCCGCGACGTGGTCGTGAGCGCCCACGTCGCGCAGGGCGGCGGCGATGTCCGCCGTGGTCCCGACGAATGAGAAGTCGGGCCTCTCCATGAGCCTCGAAGCGAACGCGGCGCAGGCCGTGAGGGCTCCGGCCTCGTCGAGGAGCCGCAGCAGCGCGATGACGAAATGGCGTTCTGCTCTCCGGTCGGACCCCGCGCCGGGGGTCACGTCCGTCTCGATCCGGGACAGCAGAGGGGGAACGGCCTCTGTGAGCCCGTGGTCGCGGAAGTACCGCAGCAGCATGTGGGCGGCACTGGGCGCTACGACATCGGCCTCGGCCGCCACCCGCTCGGCCAGCCTCGTCCGCTGGGTTTCGTGGCGCAGTTCACCGAGGACGCCCAGCAGGGTCAGGACGCCCCCGAGATCGGTGAGGTCCGCCGCGTCGGCCACCCGACGAGCGACGAGGGAGACCTGGTCCGCCGCGCCGCACCGGTCGAGTTGCCTCAGCAGGTCAGCCGTGCCCGCCGGGTCGCCGACAGGGACGGCCGACCCCACTCCTCGGGTACACAGTGCCGCGATCTCCTCCTCACACCCCAGCGCTTCCAGTTCGGCGAGGAGCAGGGCCAGCGCTCCGGGGTCGTCGAGCCTCGCGGCCGAGGCCGGGCGGCGCGCCAGCAGGGTGGTCAGGTCATCGTCCCGGCCGTCCGCGCGGAGCGCGGCCAGCGCCCACGCCGTCATGCCGGCGTCCTCGACGGGTACCCATGTCGCGACGGCGCTCGCCACGTCGGCGACGAGTGTGTACTCCTCACTGCCCGTCAGTGTCTGCCCCAGTGCCCACAGTTCGTCCGCGGAACGGCAGACGTACGGCTTCGCGGCACTGCGAGTGATCAATTCGGTCACCTGCGACTCCTTCCCCAGCCGTCGGCCGGCGTCCAGGAGCCACCCGAGCGATGACAGGTCGGTGAGATCCAAGGAGTCATCCGGCAGGCGGAACGGCAGCAGCGCGGTCACGGCCTCGTCGAGGTTCAACTCCCTGGCCATCATGTGGAGATGGGCCGACCATGCCACGTGCGCCGTCTCCGCACAGGTCCTCACTCGGGCGATCAGTCGCTCCAACTGCCGCCCCAGCCCTGCCCTGTGGAACACCCCGAGCAGCCAACCGACCGCGAGAGGGTCGCCGATGTCGGCGCCACCGACGAGGTCGAGCCCGCGCAGTGCGTCGAGGTGACGGGGGTTCGCCGATTCCGCCAGTGCGTTCACCAGCCACGTGACCTGCTCCGTGTCCGCGGGGTCGAGTCGGTCGCACGCCCGCCTCACCGCCACGTCCAACTGCCGCTCGGCTCCCGCCTCGCGGAGGACGGAAAGGGGCAGGTAGGCCCTGACGCCGAGGTCGGACTCGGCGACGCGGTCGGCCAGTGTCGTGAACGCGGTGTCAGCGCCGGACTCCTTCAACCGGGTGAGGAGTCGGGTGATGTCCCACAGATCGTCCTCGTCCAGCATGACCTGGGAAGCCCAGTCGCGCGCGAGCAGGACTCCCACACCGTCTTCGTAGCCGAAATCCAGCACCATGTCCCAGACGGCGGTGATGTCGGACACACGAGCCAACGAGGTCTCCTCCACCGCCCTCGCCAGCAGCCGTCTGATCGACTCGGTGGCCTGCCGGGAACGGAGAAGGTTGACCAGGCTCCACACCTCGAAGGAGCTGGACAGACTGGCGTGCCGCAGGACCCAGGCCACCGCCTCGTCGGCGGTTTCGGGGCTCGCGAGCGCCACGGTGTCGACCAGCCTGGCCGCTCCGGACGCGGCCCCCGCCGACAGCGCGCGCTTCAGCATGCGCGCGCCGAGCCGGCGCAGTCCCCGTCCGTTCGCCTCCCAGGCCAGCGCCGCCAGCGCGTCCCCGGGCAGATGGCCGGCCGCCGCCTCCCAGAACGTCCGCGGCGGCACCTCCGTGGCTCGCTCCGCCCGGCCCAGCTGTTCCAGATAGTCGGCCAGCCGGTGGCTCCGGTCCTGGGCCCCACCGCCCCCCGCCGACCGTGACCTGCGGGGACTGAGCGGGCCGAGTACCCCCTTGCAGGGTGTGGCCGCGTCCGTGAACGCCTCGTCCAGCCAGGCGTCCCCCTCACCGGTCCCGAGCCATTCGACATCGGTCAGGTACCCCGGGGCCGCGTCCCGGAGGAATCCCGCCGGGATCCACTCCTCGAACACTCCGAGCCGTCGGGCGTCCATCGCGGCGTGGATCAGTGCCTTCACGGCGGGCGACGCCGTTCGATAGCTCGCGAGGAGGGCGGGGACCCCGGCCAGGTACTGGGTGATGCGGGTGCCCTCGGCCTCGGAGACGGCCCGGGCGAGGCGGGGGTCCTCGGCGGCGGCGCGGCGCAGGGCCGCCAGTGAGCGTGTGCCGAAGGTGTCGGGGACGTCGATGCCACTGTCCACGAGCAGGGCCCGGGCCTGCGCGTGCGGATCGACCGCCCCGTCCACGGGCTCGGCCGTGAGGTCCTTCCAGTAGCGGGGCCAGATCGTGGCCAGGACGAGGACCGGTCCGCGCGCCGGGTCGGCCAGGAGTTCACGGAGCCGGGCCGCGGCCACTTCCCCGTGGTCGGCCGTCCCGACGTAGTGCTGGGCCTCGTTCAGCCAGATCACCGTCCGGGGTCCCACCCGATCGAGGCCCTGGAGCAGCGCCTCGCTCCGGCCCGGGCTGATGGGGTGCCACAGCCGCCAGTCGTCCGCCAGGCCCCGTACGGCTTCCCAGCAGGCCCTGGTCTTACCCGTGGAGGACCCGCCGACGAGCGTCACGACGGCACTGGTCCCGGCGGTCGCCCGGGCGACGGCGGCGGCGAGTTCGCGGTCGTGCGGGCGGGGGACATAGAACGGCAGCGGGGGCAGGGCGCCCGCCCCCGGACCGAGGTCGATGGCCCGGTGGACCTCGAGGAGCAGCGGATTCGCGGCGTAGGCCGCCACCGGTCTCCCCACACGGTCGTCGAGACGTGCCCCCTCGTCGTCCCCGGACAAGTCCACCTCGTCTCCCCGTAGGCGCCCGTCCTCATCACCCCGGCCCATTCGCGTCACGACCCCGCCGACGTCGCCCCGACTCGCCTACCGCGGTGCGCCGGTGGTGGTCAGGGGCTCGTTCGGTCGCCGCGGCCATCGTACAAACGCGGGGCGTCTCCGCGCCTTTCCGGCGGTTCAGGCACCGGCTCCCGGCCCCACCCCGTCGCCCTTCAGTCGTTCGAGGTCGGAGGGGCGGACCTGGATGGCGAGGACGGCGATGAGCGCGGCGATCACGGTGAAGATCGCGGCCATGACGAAGGCGGCCGAGACGCCGGCGGTGAGGACCTCGTCGCCGTAGGGCGGCGGGAGTTGCCCGGTGCGTTCGAACTGGAGGCGTTCGAGGGGGGTCGCCTGGGAGAGGAAGCGGGGGATCTGTTCCTCCGCCTCGTTGGTGCTGGCGGTGCCGTACATCGTGACGAGGATGGACAGGCCCAGCGAACCGCCGACCTGCTGGGTCGCGTTGAGGAGGCCGGAAGCCGCGCCGGTCTCCTGGGTGGCGACGTCGGAGAGCGCCATCAGGGTCAGGGAGACGAACTCCATGCCCATGCCGAGGCTGAACACGAGCATCGGGCCGAGGACGCTGCCCGCGTACGTGGAGTGCACGTCGGTCAGGGTCAGCCAGCCCAGGCCGGCCGCCGCGAGGATGGCGCCCAGCACCATGAACGGTTTGGGCCCGTACACGGGCAGGAACCGGGAAGCCAGCCCGGCGCCGATCGCGATCACCGTGCTGACCGGCAGGAACGCGAACCCGGTGGCCAGTGGGCTGAAGTCCAGCACGTTCTGCACGAAGAGCGTCAGGAAGAAGAACATGCCGAAGATGGCGGCGGCGAGGCAGAGCATGATGCCGTACGTGCCCGCCCGGTTGCGGTCGGCGAACATGTGCAGCGGGGTGATCGGCTGCCGGGAACGCTTCTCCACCAGGACGAACAGCAGGAGCAGCACGACGGCCCCGGCGAACGACGCCAGCGTCAGGGCGTCCCGCCAGCCCTCCTGGGCCGCGCGGATGAACCCGTACACCAGCAGCACCATGCCCGCGGTGGAGGTCAGCGCGCCGGTGATGTCGAAGTGGCCGGGGTGCCGTTCGGACTCCCGGATCCAGCGGGGGGTGGCGAGCACGATGAGCAGGCCGATCGGCACGTTGACGAACAGCACCCACCGCCAGTTGAGCCACTCCACGAGGACCCCGCCCGCCAGCAGCCCGATCGCGCCGCCGCCCGCCGAGACCGCGGCGAACACGCCGAACGCCCGGTTGCGTTCCGGCCCTTCGCGGAAGGTCGTGCTGATCAGAGCGAGGGACGTCGGAGACGCGATGGCGCCGCCGACACCCTGGAGGGCCCGGGCGGCGAGGAGTTGACCGGCGTTCTGGGCGAGGCCCCCCAGGAGGGAGGCCAGGACGAAGAGGAGGACGCCGAAGACGAACACCCGGCGCCGGCCGAGGATGTCACCGGCCCTGCCGCCGAGCAGCAGCAGACCGCCGAAGGTCAGCGTGTAGGCGTTCACCACCCAGGCCAGGCTGGTGGTGGAGAAGTCCAGGGAGCGCTGGATGTCCGGCAGCGCGATGTTCACGATCGTGATGTCGAGGACGACCATCAGCTGGCAGGAGGCGATCACCAGCAGCGCCATCGCGCTCCCGCCACCACCTGGTTCCCGGGTGGTGGTCTCTACTGGGGAGGTCGACTGGGGGTCGCTGCTCATAGCGTATCGCTCGGCACTGGTCGGTGGACGGTCGGGTCCACTCATGCGTCCGTTGTTCGACCGTACGCCCGCGCCCTGCCCCTCACCACTCGAACGCCCGCCCCGCCCGCCCGGCCCGTGCCCCCTGAGCGGAAACGCCTCGCACGCGGACGGGGGCTTCGAAAACCTGTACCGGCGTGCGGACGGTGAGGGCTATGCTCGCCGCGATGACCACTCACTCCGTTCACAGAATGGGGGTCCCGTCCGCGCAAGGTGAGTGCTGATGCTCACTCATATCGCGAACGGGGATTCCCGACTCTCCCTCTGGTCGCGCGTGCGCCGGTTCGCCGTGCCGCCGTCGATGATCGAGACCGCCACCGTCCGCCGGGAGGTGGGCGACTGGGCGGGGGCCTGCGCCGCCGCGGGCGTCGACGTCGACTTCCAGCCGCGTACCGTCGCCCGGCGTCACGGCCAGGACGTGGCCGCCCGGCTGCGGGACGATCTGCGGCATCTCGCTCCGGACCTGCTGCGCTGGCACCTGCCGAGGATCGCCCCCGACGGGCTGCTGCGGCCGGGGCTGACCATCACGCTGGCCCGGTACGGCGCCGAGGGGCGCGCGGGCCCGTACCCGGTGCACCTCGTGGTGCGGACCCCGCCCGCCTGGGCGGACGCCGGTCAGCGGATCGGGCTCACGCTGTGGGACGGGGCCGCCGGGTCCCGTACCGCGCCGGACACGTACCGTCATCCGCACCCCCGGCCCAGCCGCCGCTACCGGCTCGACCTGCACCGGCACCTCTGGGACGCCCGCAGCGCCCCTGAGCTGCGCCTCCGTTCCGGGGCCGGCCAGGAGGCCGCCGACGGGCCGGCCCTGGCGGACGACGAGGTGTCGGGGGTCGTACCGCCGGAGTACGGCTGTGCCGTGGGCCGATGGGCGGACGAGGCGCGGATCCTGCTGCGCGCCGAGGGGCGTTCGGGCGGGCCCGTCCTCGTACGGCTCGGGGCTCGACGCCGACTGCTCCTGCACCTCGACGACGGCCCGGACGACGCCGTGCGGGCGGCCGGGCCGGCCGGGCTGCGGATCGAGGCGGCGTCCGACGGGGACGTGGCCGCCGTTCCGCTCCCGGTGCTGCCCGACGCGGCGACCTGGGTGGCGCCCGACCTCGAGTTGCTGCGTGCCGGGGCGATCGACGCGGACCGGCTGCATCCCCTGGTCGCCTCGGCGCTGGTGCCCGGCCGTGTGCCCGCGCGGCCGTCCTGGGTGCCGGACCGCGCCGGGGAGTCACGGGTCGTGGAGTGCCGGGGCGAACCGCACCGCATCGGGCTGATCGACGGCGTGCTCGCGCCGCTGGACCACCATCCGGACGAGATCCGGCGGGAAGAGCTGCTCTTCGCGCTGACCGGCACTCCCCTGCCCTGCCTCCAGGCGATCGACCGGGCGCACCGCCGCCCGGACTGTCTGTCCGGCGTCCGCGAACGGCTGGACCACGGGGACACCGCCGGCGCGCTGGCCGTCGTCGAGGGTCTGCTCGGCCCCGACGCGGTCCTGCGCGACGGCCCGCTGCGGGACGAGCTGGAGGCGGCAGCCCGGCGGCGGATCACCTACGGGCTGTACCGGTCGGGGCTGATCGGGCCCAGCCCGCGACGCATCCGTCCGGCCGGCCGGCGTCGCCCACCCCGTACCCGCCGGTCACGCGACGCGCTCTTCTACTGACCTCTCCGCATCCCCTTCCCTCGGGCCCCGGCCCGTCCCACCACACACCCACAGGTGATCGAACATGACGACTTACGCACCCTTTGCCCCTGTTTCCGCCCCGGTGGAGGAGTCCTTCGCCTCCCAACTCGACGTCGCCGACGCCCTGCTGACCCTGTTGCGCGACACCACCACCGAACCCCGGCCCGACACCCAACTGGAGGCGCTGACCCTGGCCGTCGCCGCCGATCTGCCGGTACTGCTGTGGGGTGAACCGGGGATCGGGAAGACCGCGGCGCTGACCCAGCTCGCCGCGGCGCTGGACCTGCCGTTGACGACGGTGATCGCGAGCGTGCACGAGCCGTCCGACTTCTCCGGCCTGCCCATCGTGGGTGACGACCCCGCCGAGCAGGGTGTGCCGATGGCGCCGCCGGACTGGGCGGTGCGCCTGGTGCGGGCCGGGCGGGGCCTGCTGTTCCTGGACGAGTTGTCGACCGCGCCGCCGGCCGTGCAGGCCGCCCTGCTGCGGCTGGTGCTGGAGCGACGGATCGGCGCGCTCCAACTGCCGCCCGAGGTGCGGATCGTGGCCGCCGCCAACCCCCGGTCCTCGGCGGCCGACGGCTGGGAGCTGAGCCCGCCGCTCGCCAACCGGTTCGTGCACCTCCAGTGGACCCATGACCACGAGGTCGTCGTGCGGGGCCTCGGCGGGACCTGGCCCCGTGCGACCCTGCCCCGGCTCGACCCGGAGCGGCTCCCGGAGGCCGTGGACCGGGCCCGGCGCGCGGTGTGCGGGCTGCTCGCCGCCCGCCCCCGGCTGGTGCACCAACTGCCCAACAGCGAGAGCCGGCGGGGCGGGGCCTGGCCGTCGCCGCGGAGCTGGGAGATGACCCTGCGGCTGATCGCCTTCGCCACCGCTTCCGGCGTCTCCCGCGATGTGCTGTCGCTGCTGGTCAGGGGAACGGTGGGCGACGGTCCGGGGCTGGAGCTGCTGGCGAGCCTGGACCGGCTGGACCTGCCGGATCCCGAGGAGCTGCTGGCGGACCCGGCCGGTGCGGTGCTGCCGGACCGGGGGGATCTGCGCCAGGCGGTCCTCGACGGGGTCGTGGCGGCCGTGCGGTCGCGCCCGGAGAAGCCCCGCTGGGACGCGGCGTGGGCACTGCTGGTCCGGGCGCTGGAGACGGGCGCCCCGGATCTGGTGGTCGTCCCGGCGACGACGCTCGCCTCGCTGCGCCGGGCGGACTGGGATGTTCCGGCGGCGATCGAGCAGCTCGCCGGAGTGGTCACGCTGTCCCGGCGGGCGGACGAGGCGGCGACCCGGGCCGCGGCGGCGACGAAGGCCCGCCGATGAGCGCCGGCACGCCGATGAGCGCAGGCACGGCGAGGGCGCGCCTCGAAGCGGCGCTGGACCGCGACAAGCTCTTCACCGCCAGGCTCCAGGCGGCCAGGGCGCGGCCCTATCTGGCGACGGCGCTGTTCGCGCTGCATCCCGTGGTGTCCCGGCGGGTGCCCACCATGGCCGTCGACCCGCACTGGCGGTGCTATGTCTCCCCGGGATTCGTGGACCGCACACCGGTGGAGGAACTGGCGGGCGTCTGGGTGCACGAGGTGTCGCATCTGCTGCGCGACCATCACGGGCGCGGTGACCGGATCGCCAAGGAGCTGGGACTGACCGGCCCCGGGGACCGGCTGCGGATCAACATCGCCGCGGACTGCGAGATCAACGACGACGCGTTCGGCGACGGGCTGGTCAAACCGGAGGGCGCCGTCGAGCCGGCGACGCTGCGGCTGCGGGAGGGGCTGCTCATGGAGGAGTACCTGCGGCTGTTCCGGCTCGGGCCGATGATGACCGACCTGGCGTGGCTGGACTGCGGCAGCGGCGCCGACGGCCTGGAACGGGAGTGGGATCTCGGGCCGGACGGGGCGCACGGACTGAGCGAGCAGGAGAAGGACGGGGTCCGGTTCCGGGTGGCGCAGGGCATCAAGGGGCGCCCGGGGAACGCCCCGGAGGGATGGCGGCGCTGGGCGGAGGAGGCGTTCCATCCGCCGCAGCCGTGGCGGGAGTTGCTGGGCGCGGCGGTCCGGGCGGCGGCCTCGGGTGCGGGCGGGGGCGACGACTACACGTACGGACGGCCGGCCCGGCGGTCGGCCGGGGTGCCGGGGGCGGTGCTCCCCAGTCTGCGGCGGACCCCGCCCCGTGTCTCGGTGGTCATCGACACCTCCGGATCGGTCAGCGACGCCGAACTGGGCAGCGCGCTGCTGGAGGTGGCCGCGATCTCCCGTGCCGTGGGCGGGAGGCGCGACCTGGTCACGGTGGTGCCCTGTGACGCGGCGGCCCGCATCGCCCATCCGCTGTGCCGGGCGGAGGGCATCCCCCTGGTGGGCGGCGGGGGTACGGACCTGCGGAGCGGCTTCGCCCGGGCGCTGCGGTCGCGGCCCCGGCCCGATGTCGTGGTGGTCCTCACCGACGGGCAGACGCCGTGGCCCTCGGACCGGCCGCCGTGCCGGACGGTGGTGGGCCTGTTCCCCCGGCACGGCGTGGGCGCCTCCTGGGACGAGGACGACCCCGACTACGTGCCGGACTCACCGCCGGACTGGGCGCGGGTGGTCGAGATCGGCTAGGTCGTGTCCGCGAAGTCCCGTCATCCGCCCGGAGGGCGGGCCCCGCGGCGTCTGGCGCGTGCTCCCGCCGTGCCGGGCGGAAGCCCTCGTACCGGACGTACTCGGGCTTTCGCCCGGTGCAGCGAGTGGGGGTACCCCCTGCTCGAAGAGCTTGGGGGAGCGTCACCGTCACCGGGCCCACCACCCTCAGGGTCGACCCGCGGCCGGGTGTCAGCCGCCTCAGGATCACCGGGATCACGAAGGACGCGGTCGTCCTGCGGTCCTCCGGTGCCGGCACGTCCCTCAGCAGTTCCCTCGGCGAGGGGGCCACCGGCGGTCTCCACGGCCTCGGCTTCCGCGTGCGGTCCCTGGGGAACGGCACGGCGGTGCTGGAGTTCTTCCCCCGGGCCTGAGACCGACCCCCTCGCCGTACCGGCTCAGCGGATCTCCACGAGGAGGTCTCCGCCCTCCACCTGCTGGATCCGGTTGATGGCGAGCCGGGACACCCGTCCGGCCTTCGGGGCGGTGATCGCGGCCTCCATCTTCATCGCCTCGATGGTGGCGACGGTGGCACCGGACTCCACCTCGTCGCCCTCGGCGACCGCGAGGGTCACCACTCCGGCGAACGGGGCGGCGACGTGGCCGGGGTCGGAGCGGTCGGCCTTCTCGGTGGCGGGGATGTCGGAGGAGGCGGCGACATCGCGCACCTGGATGGGCCGCAGTTGGCCGTTGAGGGTGGCCATCACGGTGCGCATACCGCGCTCGTCGGCCTCGCCCACGGCCTCCAGGCCGATCAGGAGCCGCACACCGGGTTCCAGGTCGACGGCGTACTCCTTGCCGGGGCCGAGCCCGTAGAAGAAGTCCTTGCTGTCGAGGACGCTGGTGTCGCCGTACGTCTGCCGGTGCGTCTCGAACTCGCGGGTGGGGGCGGGGAACAGCAGCCGGTTGAGGGTGGCGCGCCGGTCCTTCTCCAAGCCCTCGCGGTCCTCGGCGGTCAGCTCCCGCACGGGCTTGGCCTCGCCGCGGCCCTGGAGGGCCTTGGTGCGGAACGGCTCGGGCCAGCCGCCGGGCGGGGTGCCGAGTTCACCGCGCAGGAAGCCGATGACGGAGTCGGGGATGTCGAACCGGTCGGGGGTGGCCTCGAAGTCGGCCGGTGCCACCCCGGCACCGACCAGGTGCAGGGCGAGGTCGCCCACCACCTTGGACGAGGGGGTGACCTTCACGAGGTGGCCGAGGATGCGGTCGGCGGCGGTGTACATCGCCTCGATGTCCTCGAAGCGGTCGCCGAGGCCGAGCGCCACGGCCTGGGTGCGCAGGTTGGACAGCTGGCCGCCGGGGATCTCGTGGTCGTAGACGCGGCCGGTCGGCGAGGCGAGGCCCGCCTCGAAGGGGGCGTAGATCTTGCGGACGCTCTCCCAGTAGGGCTCCAGGTCGCCGACGGCCCTGAGGTCGAGGCCGGTGGGCCGGTCGGAGTGGTCGGTGGCGGCGACGATCGCCGACAGGGAGGGCTGCGAGGTCGTGCCGGCCATGGACGCCACGGCTCCGTCGACGGCGTCGGCGCCGGCCTGGATCGCGGCGAGGTAGGTGGCGAGCTGGCCGCCGGCGGTGTCGTGGGTGTGGATGTGGACCGGCAGGTCGAACTCGCGGCGCAGCGCGGACACCAGCTTGGTGGCGGCCGGGGCGCGCAGCAGGCCCGCCATGTCCTTGACGGCGAGGACATGGGCGCCGGCCTCGACGATCTGCTCGGCGAGCCGCAGATAGTAGTCGAGGGTGTAGAGCTTCTCCGCCGGGTCGGACAGGTCGGAGGTGTAGCAGAGGGCGACCTCGGCGACCGCCGTCCCGGTGGCGCGTACGGCGTCGATGGCGGGCCGCATCTGGCTCACGTCGTTGAGCGCGTCGAAGATGCGGAAGATGTCGATACCGGTACGCGCGGCCTCCTCCACGAAGGCGTCGGTCACCTCCGTCGGGTACGGGGTGTAGCCGACGGTGTTGCGGCCGCGCAGCAGCATCTGGAGACAGATGTTCGGCACGGCCTCGCGGAAGGCGGCCAGCCGCTCCCAGGGGTCCTCGGCGAGGAACCTGAGGGCGACGTCGTAGGTGGCGCCGCCCCAGCACTCCAGGGAGAGCAGCTGCGGCAGGGTCCGCGCCACGACGGGCGCGACGGCGAGCATGTCCTTGGTGCGGACGCGGGTGGCGAGCAGCGACTGGTGGGCGTCGCGGAACGTGGTGTCGGTGACGCCGATGGTCGGCGACTGGCGCAGCCAGCTCGCGAAGCCCTCCGGGCCCAGCTCGACGAGCTTCTGCTTCGAGCCGGCGGGCGGCTGTGTGGCGGGCACGGCGGGGATCTTGCCGGCCGGGTCGATGAGGGCGGGCCGTTCGCCGTGCGGCTTGTTCACCGTCACGTCGGCCAGATAGGTGAGGAGCTTGGTGCCCCGGTCGGCGGAGTGGCGTGAGGTGAGCAGGTGCGGGCGCTGCTCGATGAACGACGTGGTGACCCGGCCCGCCTGGAAGTCCGGGTCGTCGAGGACGGCCTGGAGGAAGGGGATGTTCGTGGCGACGCCGCGGATGCGGAACTCGGCGACGGCGCGCCGGGCCCGGTTGACGGCGGTGGTGAAGTCCCGGCCCCGGCAGGTGAGCTTGACCAGCATCGAGTCGAAGTGCGCGCTGATCTCCGTGCCGGCGTGGGTCGTACCGCCGTCGAGGCGGATGCCGGAGCCGCCGGGCGAGCGGTAGGCGCTGATGCGGCCGGTGTCGGGGCGGAAGCCGTTCGCCGGGTCCTCGGTGGTGATACGGCACTGGAGGGCGGCGCCGCGCAGGGTGACCGTCTCCTGGGAGAGGCCGAGGTCGGCGAGGGTCGCGCCGGCGGCGATGCGCAGCTGCGACTGCACGAGGTCGACGTCGGTGACCTCCTCGGTCACCGTGTGTTCGACCTGGATACGGGGGTTCATCTCGATGAAGACGTGGTTGCCGTCGCGGTCGAGGAGGAACTCGACGGTGCCCGCGTTGCGGTAGCCGATCTCGCGGGCGAACCGTACGGCGTCGGCGCAGATGCGTTCCCGCAGCTCCGGGTCGAGGTTCGGGGCGGGCGCCAGTTCGATGACCTTCTGGTGGCGGCGCTGCACCGAACAGTCGCGCTCGAACAGGTGGATGACGTTGCCGTGGCCGTCGGCGAGGATCTGCACCTCGATGTGGCGGGGCTCGACGACGGCCTTCTCCAGGAAGACGGTGGGGTCGCCGAACGCGGACGCGGCCTCGCGGGACGCCGCCTCGATGGACTCGCGCAGCGCCGCCGGGTCCTCGACGCGGCGCATACCGCGCCCGCCGCCGCCCGCGACCGCCTTCACGAACACCGGGAAGCCGATCTCGTCGGCGGCGCGCACCAGTTCGTCCACGTCGGTGGAGGGCTCGGAGGACCCCAGCACCGGTACGCCGGCCGCGCGGGCGGCGGCGACGGCGCGGGCCTTGTTGCCCGTCAGCTCCAGGATGTGGGCGCTCGGTCCGACGAACGTGATGCCCGCCTCCTCGCAGGCCCGCGCGAGTTCGGGGTTCTCGGACAGGAAGCCGTATCCCGGGTAGACGGCGTCGGCGCCGGCCTGGCGGGCCGCGCGCATGATCTCGTCGACGGAGAGGTAAGCCCGCACGGGATGGCCCGGCTCACCGATCTCGTATGCCTCGTCGGCCTTGAGCCGGTGCAGTGAGTTCCGGTCCTCGTGGGGGAAGACGGCGACTGTCCGCGCGCCCACTTCGTACCCGGCGCGGAAAGCGCGGATCGCGATCTCGCCACGGTTGGCGACCAGTACCTTGCGGAGCATCCCTGATCCCTTCGGCCTGCGATGAGGAACACCATGGTCGCGGCAATGTAGCCCACATGCCATGAGAGTCGTGTCACTGAGTGCCAGTATTTTTCGGACGCATACGGAGGATCGGAGCGAACCGTCGGCAGCGGACTGCCTCGAACCCTGTCCCACAGTGCCACCACGCAGCGGGCGAGTGGCTGGTTTTGTATGCCGTACGCGGGTACGGCCTCCCGCGCGCGCCACCCTTGGGGTCGGATCTGTCGGTCAGGGAACGAGAGCGATACGGAAGTGACAGAAACCGCGTACATTGCGCCCGGCTGAGCTAGCCTCGACTTCCGTAAGCGAACTGGCGTACGCGGAAAGTGACTTCGGGGGTGTTGTGTCAGACCAGCGGCCGGTGCCACCGCGCTCGACGGCAGACGAGGCTCCGGCGCTGCGCAGGACGGGCGCCCTGCCCCTGCGCCCCGGCGACCCGGGCCGTATCGGTCCGTACGTGTCCCTGGGGCTGCTCGGCAGCGGAGGCATGGGGCGCGTCTATCTGGGGCGCCCCGCGGACGGCGGGCCCTCCCTCGTCGCCGTCAAGGTGATCCGACCGGAGTACGCGGAGGACGTCCGGTTCCGGCGCCGGTTCGAGCGCGAGGCCGCGGTCCACGGCCGGGTCCGCACCGCGCACATGCCGAAGCTGTGCGGCACGGGGTTCGAGGACGAACTGCTGTGGATGGCCACCGAGTACCTGCCGGGCCTCGATCTGGCGGACGCCGTGAACGAGGAGGGTCCGCTGCGCACCGCCGCCGTCTGGCGGCTCGTGGCGGAGCTGGGGCAGGCCCTGGCCGACCTCTCGGACGCGGGGATCGTGCACCGGGACCTGAAGCCCTCCAACGTCCTGGTCTCCGAGCGGCGCGCGTACCTCATCGACTTCGGCATCGCGAAGGCGGCCGACGCGAGCGCCATTACGGGGACGGGCAACCGGGTGGGCACCCCGGCCTACATGTCACCGGAGTATCTGCGCACCGGTGAGTGCGGCACCCCCTCGGACGTGTTCTCCCTGGCCTGCACCCTGGTCTACGCGGCGACGGGCACCGCCCCGTTCGGTGACGGCACCGGGGTCGACGTGATGCACCGCGTCGCCTTCGAGGAGCCCAACGCGAAGGTGATCGGGGAGCTCGCGGAGTCCGACGAGCCGCTGGCCACGCTGCTGTGGTCGTGTCTCGCCAAGGAGCCGGGGCGCCGGCCCACGCCGCAGGACCTGGTCCGCAAGGCAGGGCCCCGCACCGGGCCGTCCGGGACCTTCGACTGGCCCGAGCCGCTGGGCGGCATGGTCCTCGTCCGGCAGCAGGCGTACGAGGCGCTGTGCCGGCTGCCCCTCGTGCAGGCCCCCGCCTTCCCGGCCGCCGACGGCCCGGCGGAGCCGGCACCGGCTGCCGACGCGGAACCCCGGCCCGCCGCGCCCGGCTCCGCCGAGCCGGCGCGCGAGGCTCCCCCGGCCTCCGCCGGTGGCCGGGCCGCGTTAGATCCGGCGGCGCCCACCCGGACGCGCCGGAAGCGGGCGCTGGCGGTGGGCGGCGCAGGGGTCGCGCTCTGCGCGGTGGCCGCGGGTGTCTTCGTCCTCACCCGCGCGGACTCCTCGGGCACCGCCGCACCGGAGGCGGGCACCTGGTCGACCGGGAAGAGCGCGCCCGGCGACGCCGCCTCCCCGTCGGCTCCGGGGAAGTCGAAGCGCGCGCCCGCCCCGGACGGCGGCTCCTCGCTCTCGAAGGTGTCCGGGAAGGACGAGGACAAGGGCGACACCGCCGCCATCGACGGCTCGTCGACACGTCCCGACGCCTCCGCGTCCGCCGACGACGACCGGCCCGCCGACGCCGATCCGGACACCCCGGACGACGGAACCGACGGTCCCGGCGATCCGGAACCGACCCCGAGCGACCCGCCGGCCGACTCCGGTGATCCGTCCTGGCTCACGGACTGCACCTACTACTCGGGCAACGGCCGCACCCGCCTCGGCAACAGCGGCAACCGCGTGCTCCAGGTGCAGTGCATCCTCAGCGAACGCGGATACGGCGTCAGCATGGACGGCGACTTCGACAGCGGGACGGAGGCCGCCGTCCAGGCGTTCCAGAGCGACGTGGGACTGAACGCGACGGGTGTCGTCGCCCACGACACCTGGTCCGCCCTGCGCAGCCCGGAATGACGGCCCCGCGCACCTGCCCGGCGCGGCGGTCCCGCACCCCCGTGCGGGGTGCGGGGCGCCGGGCCGTCAGCCGGTGAGGCCGGACTTCGTCAGCCACTCCTCGGCGACGGCGCTCGCGTCCTCCTTGTCGTTGACGAGCTTCTTCATCATCCGCAGCAGGTCCTCGGTGGTGAGCTTCGCGGACACCGCGTTGAGCGCCTGCCTGGCCTTGTCGTCGACCGCCTTCCTGTAGACGAGCGGTGTCACGTTCTGCGAGGAGAAGAGGTTCTTCGGGTCCTCCAGGACGACGAGCTTGTCCTCGACGATGGCGGGGTCGGTGGTGTACAGGTTGGCGGCCTGCACCTTGTCGTCCTTGAGCAGCTTCACCAGGGTGGTCTGGGCGCCCGCGTCGAGCGGCTGGAACTTGCCGAACTCCACGCCGTAGACCTTCTTCAGGCCCACCCCGCCCTGGGTGCGGGTCTTGAACTCCGAACCGGCCCCGAGGGTCATCCGGCCCGCGACGGGCTTGAGATCGGCGAGGGTCTTCAGGTCGTACTTCTTCGCCGTCCCGGCGGTCACCGTGACCGAGTCCTTGTCCTCGGCCGCGGCGGAGTCGAGTATCTCCACCGACTTCGGGAGCTTGGCCTTCAGTTCGGCGTTGATCTCGTCGGTGCCGGTCGCGGTGCTGTTCTTGTCGACCGCGACCGACAGCAGGGCGCCGTTGTACTCCGGGAAGACGTCGATGCCGCCCTTGACGACCTGGTCGTAGTAGACCTCGCGGGCCCCGATGTCGAACTTGCGGGTCACCTTGACGCCCTTGTCCTCCAGGGCCTGGGCGTAGATCTCGGCGAGCAGCTGGTTCTCGGGGAAGTTGGCCGAGCCGACGACCAGGGAGGAGCCGCCGCCACCGCCGTCGCCCGTCAGCGGATTGTCGTCGCTGCCGCCCCCGCCGCCGCAGGCGGTGAGGGACAGGGCGGCGATCAGGCCGAAGGCGACGCCTCGGTACATGCCTCGCATGGGTGTTCCTTTCTCATGGCCCGAAGGGCGTGACGAACGACGGAGTTCAGGACGTGGGCGCCGAGACCCGCAGCCCCGGCGAGACGACGGCCCGCGCCAGTACGGTGAAGAGGGCCTGCACGACGAGGGCCAGGGCGACCACGACCGCGGAGCCGCCGATGACCAGCTCGTAGTCGTTGCGGGCGAGTCCGTCGACGATGAAGCGGCCGAGGCCGCCGAGGCCCGGGTAGGCGGCGACGGTCGCGGTGGCCACGACCTGGATCGCGGCCACGCGGAGACCGAGCAGGATCAGCGGCAGAGCCATCGGCACCTCCACCTTCACCAGGACCTCCCACTCGGTCATGCCGACCCCGCGCGCGGCGTCCCTGGTCGGGGGGTCCACACCCCGGACGCCCTCGAACGTGTTGATGAGGATCGGCGGCACCGCGAGCGCGACCAGGGCGACCAGGACCGGCGTGGTGCTGAGCCCGGCGAGCGTGACGACGAGGACGACGAGACCGAAGGTGGGGATCGCGCGGGCGAGGTTCGCGACGCTCGCCACGACGAACGCCCCGCGGCCGGTGTGCCCGACGAGGAGTCCGGCCGACAGCCCGATCAGGGCGGCGAACAGCAGGGACAGGCCGCTGTAGGTGAGGTGTTCCAGGAGTCGCGCGGGGATCCCGTCCTCGCCGTGCCACTGCTCCGGCGCGGTGAGCCAGTCCCCCACGAGCCGTATCTGGTTGAGGAAGTCGTTCATGCCGTCGTCACCTTGCTCCGGGACCAGGGGGTGAGCAGCCGCTGCGCGAGGACCAGCAGCGCGTCGGTGGCGAGCGCGAGCAGCATGATCAGCACGATGGCGGTGACGATCGGTGTCGGGAAGTCCAACTGGAGGCCGCGGGTGATGTAGTAGCCGAGGCCGCCCTGTCCGATGAGCTGGCCCACGGCGACGAGGCTGATGGAGGAGACCGCGGCGACGCGCACACCGGCGATGACGACGGGTACCGCGATGGGCAGTTCGACCTGGAGGACCCTGCGGACGGTGCCGAACCCCATGGCGGTCGCGGCGAGCCGGACCGGTTCGGGGACCGAGGCCAGGCCGTCCACGACATTGGGCACCAGCACCGACAGGGTGTACAGCGTCAGCGGGATCATCACCGTCTGCTCGGTGAGCCCCGTGTAGCGGACGAAGATCATGAACAGTGCCAGCGACGGGATCGAGTACAGCACGTTGGCCACGGTCAGCACCGGTGTGTAGAGGCGGCGCCAGTGATGGCAGAGGATGCCCAGCGGGACCGAGACGATCAGCCCGAACAGCACCGGCAGCAGACCGAGTCTCAGGTGGAGGGCGGTGTAGTCGGCCAGTTCGGCGGTGTGGTCGGCTATCCACTGCCACCGGACCAGCGGTTCCCCGTCGCTCATCGGTCACCGCCCGCGCTGTCGGCGGCCACCGGGCTCCCGGCCGGGTCCTCCCGGTCCGGGCCGACCGCTCCGGCGGTGAGTTCCCGGGCGTCGGCCACGCCGACGACCGCGCCCTCGGCGTCCACGCCGACCGCGAGCCGGGCCGGCGACAGCAGCGCCGAGTCGAGGGCGGCCCGCGCCGAGTCCCCGGCCAGGCTGAAGGTGTGCCCGAGCGGCACCAGGGCCGCGTCCGCGAGGGTGCCGCTCCGCGGCAGGTCCGCGCCCCGGGCCCAGCCGAGGGGCCTGCGGGCGTCGTCGACGACGAGCACCCAGGGCTCGTCCAGGGCGCGGGCCGCCGCCACGGCCGAGGTGGCCGGCAGCACCGGTCCGGCCCGCAGCGGCAGTCCGGCGGCCTGGACGAAGGACAGCCTGCGGATGCCCCGGTCCTGGCCGACGAACCCGGCGACGAAGTCGTCCGCCGGTTCGGCGAGCAGCCGCTCGGGCGTGTCGAACTGGGCGAGCCTGCCGCCGGTGCGGAACACGGCTATGCGGTCGCCGAGCCTGATCGCCTCGTCGATGTCATGGGTGACGAACACGATCGTCTTGTGCAGTTCCTTCTGGAGCCGGACGAACTCCGCCTGGAGCTCGGCCCGCACGATGGGGTCGACCGCGCTGAACGGCTCGTCCATCAGCAGCACCGGCGGGTCCGCGCCCAGCGCCCTGGCCACCCCGACGCGCTGCTGCTGCCCGCCGGAGAGCTGGTTCGGGTAGCGCTTGGCCAGCTCGGCGGGCAGCCCCACCAGTTCGAGCAGCTCCGCCGCCCGCGCCCGCGCCTTCTTCCTGCCCCAGCCGAGGAGCATCGGCACGGTCGCGATGTTGTCGAGGACCGTACGGTGCGGGAACAGCCCCGCGTGCTGGATCACGTACCCGATGCCCCGGCGCAGCTCGGGCGCGTCGACCTCCCGGATGTCCCGGCCGCGCAGGCTGACCGTGCCGGCCGTGGGCTCCACCATGCGGTTGATCATCCGCAGGGTAGTGGTCTTGCCGCAGCCGGAGGGACCGACCAGGATCGTGATGGCGCCCTCGGCCAGCTCCACCGTCACCTCGTCCACGGCTGTCGTGCCGTTCGGATACTTCTTGCTCACCGCGTCGAATCTGATCAAGAGTGCCCCTCACCCGACTGCATATGCTCATGCACAGTTGTCCGTGACTGAATGACAGTCAATGGACTTTCATGAACGGCACGTTACGTTCACACGATGTCGGGCCGGGGGCGTCCGGATCATGCGGATCCAGCAGCTTATATTCCCTTCGCAGGCCACGGCCGTCCGTCGGCGGCCGTGCTTTCCTGGAGTCATCATGACCAACGTCGACGTGCACCAGCATCTGTGGACCCCCTCGCTGGTGGCGGCCCTGCGATCCCGCCGGGAGCCGCCGTTCCTGGACGGCTGGACCCTGTTCCTGGACGGCGAGCCGCCCTACGAGGTCGCGCCCGCCGCCCATGACATCGCCCGGCGCGCCGAGCTCGCCGCCGCCGACGGCCTGGGACGGGCGCTCGTCTCGCTGTCCTCCCCGCTCGGCGTCGAGTGGCTGCCCGGGGAGCGGGCGCGGCCCCTGCTCGACGCGTACCACGAGGGCGCGGCCGCCCTCCCCGAGCCGTTCGGGGCGTGGGCCGCCGCGTGTGTCCGGGACGTCGACGCGTCCGCGACCGCCGAGGCCCTGGACGCGGGCTTCGTCGGTCTCCAGCTCCCGGCGGACGCCCTCGCCGACGCGGCGGGTTACGCGCGCTGCGCCCCGCTGCTCGATCTGCTGGAGGAGCGGGGCCTGCCGTTGTTCGTGCATCCCGGCCCGGCGGGCGACGCCGGGGCCGAGGGGCCGGGCTGGTGGCCCGCGATGGTGCCGTACGTACGGCAGATGCACGCCGCCTGGTTCGCCTTCCGCGCCTTCGGCCGGCCCCGCCATCCCCGGCTGCGGGTCTGCTTCGCCCTGCTGGCCGGGCTGGCGCCGCTGCACGGCGAGCGTTTCGCCGCCCGCGGTGGCGCCGGTCCCGCCGGGACGGACCCGGGAGTGTTCGTGGAGACGTCGTCGTACGGCCCCACCGCCGTGGACTCGGTCGTGCGGGCCCTCGGTGTGGACGCGGTGGTGCAGGGCTCGGACCGCCCCTACGCGGAGCCGCCGCTCCACCCCGGCTTCGGCCTGGGCGGGGCGGCGGCCTACGCCTTCCGCATCGCCAATCCGCGGCGGCTGCTGACGGGCGAGGACTGATGCGGGCAGGTTGAACCGGGGTCAGCGGCCGGTGCGGATCAGGCCCGTCAGATAGCGCCACAGCGACGAACGGTGCCGGGCGGAACGGTCCCGCGCCACCGGTCCGGCCGTCTCCGGACCCGGCACGGCCTCCCCCGCCGGCTCCGTCCCCGCGGCGTCGGCCGGGAACGGCTCGGGCGTCGGGGCCAGGGTGTACCGGACCGGCAGCGAGCGCAGGCCCCGCATGAACGGCGAGGAACGCCAGGGGAGTTGGTCGACGGGCAGGGCGAGTTCCAGATCGGTGAACCGCTCGAAGAGACGGCCGACCCCCACCGCCGCGACCGTGGAGGCCAGCTCGCGGGCGGGGCACTGGCGGGGGCCCGCGCCCCAGGAGAGGTGCGCGCGGGTGCTGACCGTGGTGTTCGACGCGGCGTGACCGGCGAAGACGGGGTCGGCGTGGGCGGCGGCGGACGAGACCCAGACCGGGTCGCCCGCGCGGACGAGGTAGTTGCCGAGGCGGGTGTCGGCGGCGGCGAAGCGCGGCACGAAGTTCACCAGCGGCGGCTTGCGCGTGACCACCCGGTTCATGGTCTCCCTGACCATGCCGGCGGAGAGGCTGGCGCGGATGCTGCCCTCGCCCGAGAGGACCTCGACCACGGTGTTGGAGATGAGGATGCCGACGTGGTCGGAGGTCATGCCCAGCAGCATGAACAGCTCGCGGGACAGTTCGTCGACCGAGAGGTCGGGGTGCGCGGCGAGGAGGTGGGAGGGGAAGTCGTCACCCGGGGTCTTCATCTTCTGCGCCGCCAGGTCGGCGAGGGCCGCCAGCAGCCGCTCCAGGGCGGGCTCGGCGTCCGGGCCGGCGTCGAGTACCCGCCACATGTCCATCAGCGCGTCGTCGCCCTGGGAGCCGGGGAAACCGAGCAGGTGGCTGGCCGCCATCAGCGGCAGCGGCCTCGAGTACTGGGCGGACAGGTCCGCCAGGCCCGTGCCGCCGGCCTGGCCGACCAGGGTGATCAGGTCGTCGGCGCAGGCGGTGACGGCCGCCTTGAGCCGCTTGGCCTGGGCGTGGCGCGGGTCCTGGAACGGCCGCAGGGCGGTGTCCCACGCGGCCCGCAGCGGCTTGTAGCCGGGGCCGCCCTGGATCAGTACGTGGTTGACCTCCAGGGAGGGGCCGAGCGGCCAGTCCGCGGGTACCCGGCCCTCGGAGCGGGCCCGCCAGTTCTCCAGCCCCTTCGGCCAGCCGTCGTCGTCCTGGAGGACCTCCAGCGCTTCCTTGTAGCCGAGGACCAGCCAGGCGGGGACACCCAGCAGGTCGACCGGCGCGACCGCGCCGTGCCGCTGCCGCAGCCGCTCGTACACCAGGGAGGGGCGCATCTCGTAGTCCCGGGTCAGCAGCGGCTGGGGATCCAACGCCTCCAACCGCCTGTCGTCCGCGTCCACGGACCCGCCCTCGCCCGTCTGGGATTCCACCGCCATGCCGCCCCTCCGACACTCCCCGTACCGGCGCACCTTCAGTCGGTAGCCGGAACCGGTGGGGACCTTACCCCAGGCCAACCCGCCGGAGAACGACGGGTTGCCGGATTCACAGGCAGGGACACGACAAAGGGGTCACCCCCCGGCAAAGGGCACCGGGCCCGGGGTGCGGCCGGCGCGCCCGGGGCCCGGCCAAGGCGTCGGGTGGCCCGGCCGGCGCGCCCGGGGCCTCAACGGCGGGCCACGACCCGCAGGGTCTTGACCGACTGGTCCGTCGCGTCCGGGATGAGGACACCGTGCTCGACGCCGCTGCGGAGATAGTCGAGGACCTCGTCGGTGATCACCTCGCCGGGGGCCACCACGGGGACGCCCGGCGGGTAGGGGCTGATCATCTCGGCGGCGATACGGCCCGCCGCCCGCTCGGCGGGCACATGGTCGACCTCGGCGAAGAACGCGTCGCGCGGCAGCATCGCCTGCTCCAGCTCCAGCACCGACGGCTCGGGCAGATGGACCGGCGGCTGCTTCTCGATGGACTCGGCGCCCTCGACGAGGGCCCGCAGGGAGTCGAGCAGCACCTTCTCGGTCTCGTCGTCGTCGGCGTGGGTGATCGAGGCGCTGATCCGGCAGGTGTCGGACCCGCCGACGTCGACGTGGCGGTGGGTCCGCAGCCACTCGGCGGCCTGCATCCCGCTGATGCCGAGCTCCCGTACGTCGATGACCAGCTTCAGCGGGTCGAACTCCGCGGCGAGCCCCTCGTCGACGATCTCCTGGCCCATCGGCCGCAGCCCCGGCAGGTCGCCGGCGGCGGCCCGGATCCGTTCGGCGCGCTGCAGGGCGGCCTCCAGCAGGCCGTGCCCCTGCTCGACCATCTGGCGGCGCCAGCCGTCGAGTGTGGCGAACACCAGCGACGAGGCGCTGGTGGTGCCCAGCAGGTCCTCGCGCTGCTTGAGGGCCTCCGGTGAGACCCGGTCGTACTGGAGGTGGAAGACGGAACTCTGCTCCACGGCGCCGCCCATCTTGTGGACGCTGGTGACGACCAGGTCGGCCTCGGCGTCCATGCCCCAGGCGGGCAGCGCGGGATGGAACGGCAGGTGGGCGCCCCACGCCTCGTCGACGATGAGCGGGACGTCGTACTCGTGGCACACCCGGGCCACGCCCCGGATGTCGGCGCAGGTTCCCCAGTCGGTGGGGGTGATCAGCAGCATGCCCTTGGCGTCCGGGTGCTCCTCCAGGCGACGGCGTACGTCGTCGGGCTCCGGGGGGTGGGCGATGTGGCGTTCGCGGTCGAACTTGGGGTGGACCCAGATCGGTTCGACCCCGTTGACGACGACGGCCGCGATCACGGACTTGTGCGCGTTGCGGGAGAGCAGCATCTTCTCGCCGGGGCCGGCGACGGACAGCATGGCGGTCTTGACCGACAGGGAGCTTCCGCAGGTGGAGAAGAAGGCGTGGTCGGCGCCGACGGCGTCGGCCATCAGCTCCTGCGCCTGGCCGATGACGCCCTGCGACTGACGGCGGTCGTCCAGTCCGTTGAGGGAGAGGACGTCGGAGCGGAAGACGTCGAGCCCGACGATCTCCGCGACCCGCGGGTCCACACCGCGGCCCTGTTTGTGTCCGGGCGGCCCGAACACCGTGTCGCCGCGCCGCCGGAACTCCTCCAGCGCCTCCAGCACGGGTACCCGCGAGTGGTCCATGTTTCCTCCCAAGTGGGCTCCCGTCCGCACCGCGCCCCGAGGCACCGCGCGGCCATCCGCTCATACGCCCATCGGGTTGCACGCGCGGAGCGCTCGAAACGCCCGGTTCGCTCCCGTGGGCGCGACAGACTCACGAGCCACCGGTGTCCCAGGAGGAGAGGGCCCCCGCGGGGGGATCACTTCCCGGCGCGGGCGGCCTTGACGAAGGCGGTGATCAGGGCGGGGTCCTTGACACCCCGGCTCCGCTCCACGCCGCTCGACACGTCGACGCCCCACGGGCAGGCGGTGTCGACGGCGTCCCGGACGTTGTCGGGGGTCAGGCCGCCGGCGAGGAGCCACTTCTCACCGGCGGCGGCGGTCGGCGTCCGGGACCAGTCCCAGGCCGTGCCGGAGCCCGGTACGGGCGCGTCGAGCAGCAGCATGTCCTCGCCCATCTCGCCGCAGCGGGGCACGGAGTCGCCGAACGCGGCGGCGCGGATCAGCGTGTGGCCGTCCGCCGCCAGGGCGTCGTAGTAGCCCCGGTCCTCCGACCCGTGCAATTGGACGGCGCGGATGCCCGACTCGGCGGCCAGGGACCGTACGTCGTCCAGGGTCTCCCCGCGGAAGACACCGACGGTGAGGACGTGTTCCGGGATGCGGCGGGAGAGCCGTGCGGCGGTGGCCGCGTCGACCCTGCGCGGGCTGGCGGTGAGGACGAATCCGATGGCGTCGGCGCCCGCCTCGACGGCCGTGTCGACGTCCTGCTCGGTGCTCAGACCGCAGATCTTGACGAAGAGGGAGTCACTGGAGTTGCTCACCGCCCCAGAGTGCCTCATCGGCGGCGCCGGCGGGACCACGAGGGCCCTGTTCGGGAGGGTCCGCGCTTCCTCCCTGCCTCATGCGCCCTTGCTGCGCGTCCCGGTCCCGCGTTCGTCCCACGCTCCGGACAGCCGCCGGGTGACGACCGAGCTGAGGACGCGCACACCGTGCGTGGAGCCGGGGTCGATGCCGGTGAGTTCGCGTACCCGGCGCAGGCGGTAGTCCAGGGTGCGGGTGTGCACGTTGAGGGCCGCGGCCGTGGCGCCGCGGTGCATCTCGTGGCGGTAGTACGCGTCGAGGGTGACGAGGAGGTCGGGCACGGCTCCAGGCGCGCCACCACCGAGTGGAGCCACTCGTCGACGAACGGCACGTCCGCGACGGCGACTTCGGTGAACACATCGGCCACGGTGTACGGCCGCAGCCGCCCGGACCCCGGGCGCAGGGGGGCCGCCCCGGCTGACCCGCCGGGCCAGGTCGAGCGCGTCGGCCGGCTCGTGGACCGGCGCGGCGGCGGGGCCGACGGCACAGGGCCGGCCGAGGCCCGGGCTAAGTCGCGTGCGAGGGCGGCGAGGAGGTCGGGCACGGAATGGGCCGGGACGGTCTCCGCGACGTCCCGCGGCAGGGGGACCAGGACGATCAGCTCACCGTCCCTTTCCCGGGTCACCGCAGGGTGGCGGGGTCGAGGTCCGTTCCGACGACGAGGGTGACCACGCCCTGCGCGGCGCCCGCGTCCTCGGCGGCCCGGGCGTCGGGCAGGCGCGAGGTGAGGACCTTCGCCTGCTTCGCCAGGTCCGGCGGGTAGCCGACCGTCGTCTTCGCGGTGGTCTCCGGGGCGTTGCCGGTGCCGACGACGGTGAGGCCGGCCACGCGCAGCTTCTCGGCGACGGCGGCGGCGCGCCCCGTGACCCCGGTGCCGTTGAGGACCCGCACCCGCACGTTCGAGGCGTAGACCAGGTCCTGCTTGGCCCGGGTCTGCAGCTCCTTCTTGTCGACCTCCCGGTCCTTGGCGAGGGAGGTGAACAGGTCGGCCGCCTGCGGGTACTGCCAGACCACGTTGGCGCGGTCAGTGGGGACGTCCGCCTCACGCGGGTAGTTGGGGACCGTCAGGAACGTCAGCCGGTCGCTGGGGATGCCCTTCAGCTCGGAGGCGAGGTCGTAGAGCGGGTCGATGCCGGCGAGGTCCTCGTCCGTGGTCAGGGACTTGGTGGCGGACTGCATGAAGTCGTACAGCGCGCCGGGGCTGGTCAGCTTGGACTTCGCCTTGGCGGCGAGGGCCTCCATGAACTCCTGCTGGCGCCCGATGCGTCCGATGTCGGAGCCGTCGCCCACGGCGTAACGGGTGCGTACGTAGCCGAGGGCCTTCTCGCCCTTGACCGTCTGGCAGCCGGGTTCCATGTCGAGGAGGGCGTTCTCGTCGTGGATGGCCTGCTCGGGGCAGACCTCTATGCCCTCCAGGGCGTCGACCATCCCCTTGAAGCCCGAGAAGTCGACGGACATGAAGTGGTCGATGCGCAGCCCCGTGTTGGCCTCGACCGTCCTGATCGAGCAGGCGGCGGCCCCGGCGACCTCGCCGGTGGAACCGCCGATCGCGAACGCCTCGTTGATCTTCGCCCGGTGTGCGCCGGAGGAGCCGCCGTCGCCCTTCTCGCAGGCCGATATCTCGACCCACGAGTCACGGGGGAACGACACCACGGTCGCCCACTCCCGGTTCGCGGGGATGTGCAGCACCATCAGCGTGTCCGACTGCATGGTGGTCAGGTCGCGGCCGTACTTGGCGTTCTTCCCGTCACGGCTGTCCGAACCGACGACCATGATGTTCTTCGAGCCGGGGCTGAGGTTCACGGGACGGTTGCCGCCGAGTTTGTTGTCGACGTCGGCGGCGGTGATGTTGTCGTCGAGGTCCTTGTACACCCAGGCCCCGACGCCCGCGACGCCGAGCACGGCCACCGCGGACACCCCCGCGACCCAGCCCACGATCCTGCCCCGCCGCGTGAGCCGCGTTCCCCCGCCCACGACCCCGGCACGCCGCCTTCCCGTACCACCCACCGGCGTTCCCCCGCCTCGGCCGCACCCGGCCGGTCGACTGATCCTCCACGTCCGGCACTTGTGATCACCGAACGCCAGGACTCTATCCCTGGAGACATACGGACGGGCGCCCAACTCGGCTCACCCACCCCCGTGTCCACGCCCGACACCCCGTCATACGCGCGGTTACGCCCCCCAACGGTCCCTGGGGCGGCTCAGCCGTGCGGGGCCCAGCGGGCGCGGAGTTCGTCGCGCAGACGGCGGGCGACCTGGCCCATGAGCGCGTCGGCGCCGGGCTGGATGCGGGCCGCCACCCGGGACTCGGTGAGGGCGGCCACGGCGTAGCTCCGGCCGTCGGCGTGCTCGACGACTCCCGCCTCGTGACGCAGGTTGAGCAGGGTGCCGGTCTTCGACGACCAGGAGGAGGCGTCGGTGGCGAAGTCCGGGGCGAGTCGGTGGCGTACGACGTTCTCCGCCATGAGGCCGCGTACCCGTGCCGCGACCTCGGGGTGGATCGCGGGGACCTCGGCGTCGGACGGGTGCTGCCGGGACCGCCACACCGCTTGGAGGAGGTCGACGCAGGCCCGCGCGGTACCGGAGTTGGCGTGGGAGATGTCGAGCTGCGGCACCCGGTGGCCGCGCCCGGGGGTACCGGAGTCGATGGCGAGGGCGTACGCGAGGTGCGCGTCGGCCGTGTCGAACCGCTCCACCGGCGTCTCCGTCAGCTCCCGCATGGTGTGCCGTACGGACAGGCCGCCGAGCCCCCACCGCACCAGGAACGCCTCGACCCGGGACGGCGGGGTGAGGTCGAAGAGGGCGTCGGCGGCGTTGCTGTCGCTCATGCTGGTGCTGAGGTAGAGCAGGTCGTCCACGGCGATCCGGGCGGGGTGCCGGAACCGGCACAGTCCGGTGGGCCCCGGGGTGGTGACCCGGCCGGGCGGTACCTCGATGACGTCGGCGCCGTCGAGTTCCCCGCGCCGCATCCGTTCCAGCGTCGCCAGCGCGAGGGGGACCTTCACCAGGGAGGCGACGGGGAACGGGACGTCGGGGTCGATCCCGATCTCCTCACCCGTCTCCAGGTCACGCACCAGGAACGACCCGTACAGGCCGCCGTCGCTCAGGGCCCGGCGCAACTCGCCCAGGAGCCGTTCGGTGCCCGCGGTCACGCGACGGCCCCGGTGTGCTCGTTGGCGCCGAGGCAGCGGGCGATGCCCCGCGCGCACGTCTCACGCACCCGAGCGGCCGCGGTGTCCGCCGCGTCGGCGAGGACCAGCGAGTAGCCGCGGGCGAAGCCGGCGTCGAGTTCGCCGACGGGGCGCCAGCGCAGACCGAGTTCACCGGCCTGTGCGGGCGAGCAGAGCAGTGCGTCGCCCCGGCCCAGGACGTCCGCGGCCGCGGCGGCGAGGGACGGGGCGACGGCCAGCTGCGCCGGGAGCAGCCCGACGGCGTCGCCGAGCCGGGCGAGGCGGTCCCTGATGTGGGGTACGTCGTCCTCGGGCGAGAGCCGGACCCGCCGGGCCCGCCGGTCGCGGTCGGCGCGGCCGGGACGCAGGGTGTCGAGGTAGAGGGGCCCGCCGGAGGCGTCGCCGACCGCCAGCCCCAGGCGCACGGTCCAGTCCGCCCCCGCCGGGGCCACCGCCAGCAGCGCCGCGCGGACCTGCCGGGACGTGACGAGGTCGGCCCGCTCCGCCGGGCCGGCGGGACGGGGGTCGAGCCGTGCTCCCTGGTCGTGGGCGTCGGCGATGAGGCGGGCGAGGCCGGCGGTGGTGCAGTCGGCGGGGACGGCCAGCCGCAGCTGTCCGCGCCGTGCGGCCTCCGCCTCGTGGTCGAGCCGGTCGGCGAGTTCGACGAGCCGCCGCGCCAGCGGAAGCATGTCCCGGCCGAACGGGGTCAGCGCCACCGCGCGCGAGGAGCGCTCCAGCAGCCGGTCCCCCAGCCGCTCCTCCAGCGCGGCGACCCGGCGGCTCACCACGGACTGCGCCGTACGGGCCGCCGCCGCCCCCACTGTGAAACTGCCGTGCTCGCTCACATGGACGAACGCCCGGCACGCCGCTACAAGATCCACGGCCCCCACTATGCCAAATCGGCATGGAGGCGAGCGTCGCGGTCTTGGACCTCCCGGCGGAGCGCGGACCAGAGTGATCTCAACGAGGGCTTCTCCTGCGGGAGTCGAGCCCTGCGTCTGCTCCTCGACGACGACTCGGAGGTTCGTTCCATGGCTCGCTCCATGCCGTTCCCGCCTCGCCGACTCCGCCGCGCCGCCGGTGTGGCGGCCTGCTTGCTCGCGCTCACGGCACTGCCCGCCTGCGGTCAGGAGAAGGGGTCCGCGATCGGCCCGGCCGCGGGTTCCGGGCGGTCCGCGACACCGGCGGCGGCCACCGGCGCCACGGCTCCCGCGTTCCGGAAGCTGGAGCGCGAGTTCGACGCGCGGCTCGGGGTGTACGCCGTCGACACCGGCACGGGCCGCACCGTGGCCTACGGGGCCGACCGGCGGTTCGCGTACGCCTCCACGTTCAAGGCCCTGGCGGCGGGCGCGGTGCTGCGGAAGCACGGCGTGAAGGGCATGGAGAAGGTCGTCACGTACGGACGCGACGACATCGTCGCGGACTCGCCCGTGACGGAGGACTTCGTCGAGACCGGGATGAGCCTGAGCGGCCTGTGCGCCGCCACCCTCTGGTACAGCGACAACACGGCCGCCAACCTGCTCCTCGACGAACTCGGCGGCCCCGACGGGCTGGAGAGGGTCCTGGAGGAACTCGGCGACGACGTCACCGAGATGGACCGGCCGGAGCCGGACCTGAGCGAGGGCAGGCCCGGAGACCTCCGCGACACGAGCACACCTCGGGCGATGGCCGCGAGCCTGCGGACGTTCCTGCTCGGCGACGCCCTGAAGCGGGACGAGCGCGCGCTCCTGCGCACCTGGATGGAGACGAACCGGACCGGCGGCACGCTCGTCCGGGCCGGTGCCCCGGACGGCTGGACCGTGGCCGACAAGAGCGGCACCGCCGGCTACGGCGGCCGCAACGACATCGCCGTCCTCTGGCCCGAGGACGGCGGCAACCCGGTCGTCATGGCCGTCATGACCAGCCGCGACAAGCAGAACGCGGAACGCCGCGACGCCCTCGTCGCCCGCGCCGCCACGACCGCGATCGACGGCCTGGGCCGCTAGACGAGTAAGTCCGAAGTCTTGGTCAGTGGTCGTAGGCGGTCAGCGATCGGGGGATGGCTCGGCCCGTGTTGCGGTTGTGCCAGATGGCGGCCGTCATGGCCAGGATGCGTTGTCCGACGCGGGTGAGGACCCCGGCCGGGGTCCTCGCTCCGTGGCGTTCGAGGTCGAGTTGGCCTTTGAGGGTGTCGTTGACCGACTCGATGAGCTGGCGGATGGGCTTGAGCAGGTGTTCGCCGGGCCGGGGGTGAGGTTGCGGTAGGTCGGCCGCAGCAGGGTCAGGCCGTGCCCGGCCATGAAGGCGTCGAGGTGCTTGGACACGTAGCCCTTGTCGCCGA